>JAUXFF010000075.1 GCA_030620155.1 Candidatus Cloacimonadota bacterium
CTTGCAGGTCTGGAATGGTGTAGTATAATTGGTGAAGTATTTGATGGAAAAGGTAGGAAGATCATAATTGGATAGATCCTTAAAAACATATTAATTTACCTGATATGACATTAAACCCAGATAATGGTAGCAGTCAAGTATAAACAACATTCTGCTTCGCTCCATGTTGTTTAATACCAAATAAGATATAATATTCAGCATAAATAAAAAATGTTGCATAATTTTAAGTAAGTTTTCACTTAGTAACCGGAAGAGGTATAGTATGTATAATGAAAAAGCTTTAAAAGAATTGAAAAGATTACTAATTGCAAAATATCCCAAATATATTGAAAAAATGATATTATTTGGTTCTCGAGCAGAAAATAATGAAAAAGAATATTCTGATCATGATATTCTGTTAATATTAAATAAAAATTATAATCGATATTTTGAAGATGATGTTTTGGATATTGCTTATGATATTATCCTTAAATATGATATTATCACCAATTTGAAACTAATTACAAAAGCTGAATTAAAAACTGCGAAAGGCGCATTACCCTTTATTCAAACAGCCTTGAGCAAAGGAATAACGATATGACAATTACCGATTTAAATAGATTAGATTTAATAAATCACAATATTGAAAAAGCATTTGAAACTCAAAATGAAGTAAAATTTTTAATTGATAATGAATAATATTCTTTAGCATTAAATAGGGTCTATTATAGTATGTTTTACATTATTTCCGCTTTAGCTTTAAAGAATGAATTCTCTACATTAAATCATTCTCAATTAATTGGTTGGTTTAATAAAAATTTTGTAAAAGAGAATAAAGTTGATCGAAGCATTGGAAAAGCGATTTACAAAGCATTCGAACAAAGAACGAAAAGTGATTATAATGTTTTGCAAAAGTTTAACAAAGAAGATGCAATTGAAGGGCTAAACAATTTGAATGAAGTTCTTCAAGTAGTAAACAAACTCATAAACACATAAACAACAAAATTCAATTGCACGAAAGAAAAGTACTTAACAATGCGTCCACAAACTCCGCAAACTCCGTTCGTGGCATGCCAGCATTATGTTCAATTTTAACAAAGGTGGTAATTTGAAGATTAAGAACAAAAAATTTAATAATATATATTTAGACACTATTCCTAATCTGTTAAAAGATAAAAAATATGAGAAAGAAATTAAAGAACAATTATTAGCTCAATATAATGATAAAATTACCGAAATTATTAATCGATATAAAATTCTCCCAGCAATAGTAGTAAATCATGGAGTATATACTAAATCTTTGATAGAAGCAAGACAAGTATATGTTGAGGGTTACTTTTATTCCTGTATAGCGATGTGTTGTGTTACTGCTGAAAAAATAGCAAAAGAAATTTTAATTCAAAATCTTTTTATACAACAAGGTAATAATTTAGAAAAGATTCCCGCAGAAGCAATTAAGTATTTCGAAAAAATAAACTTAGAGACTATTAGAGAAATCCTACTAAAATCTAAACTGATCAGTGTAAATCTTCGAACTCCTTATAAGAATTTGGCTGAACTAAGGAATAAATATATGCACATAAGAGAAATCACAGCAACAAAAACTGATGCAATTTCTGCTTTGAAGTTTCTTCATAATATAATCGAAGAAACCGTATCTTTCATTTAAAATATTATTTACAAAAAAAATATGAGGTTAGTATGGCTTCAAAAATTTGTAGTGAGTGTGGAGGTAAAATCAGCTCAAAAGCTGATTTTTGTCCTTATTGTGGTAAGAAAAAGAAAAAAATTAGCTTTCTTAACATTCTTCTTATTTTTATAGCAATATCATTGTTTGTTGGATTGATTGATGATATAAAAAAATCATCAAGCCATAAAACGAAAACACAATCAAGTAGAATACAATTTGAAAAAGATATCGAAATTCATTATGGTCATATAAATATACCATTACAAACTAATAATTATGAATATGTAATATCAGAACTTAAATTATTCAAACAGTTTAATATGATTGATTATAAAAATATTAGAGAGCTTTACATAAATGCTCTAGAGTTTAAAGTATCTAAAATACCTTATTCAGATTTTCAAAGCAATTTTGATATTTATAAAGAGCTATCATCATTTGATCCTGAAAATGATAAATTTAAAAAGAAACTAAATCACTATCAAAATAAATTAAATCGTGTGAGACTAATAGAGAATCACTTTAGTTCTTGGAATGGTTCGCATAACGGATTAACAGAGTATATAAAAAAATTTATGCATGATCCATCATCCTATAAACATGTTGAGACTTTTTATAATGATTATGGTAATTATTTAGTAATTAAAACTAAGTTTCGAGGTAAAAATGCTTTTGGTGGTATAGTGATTAATTCAATATCTGCCAAGGTAGATTTGAATGGTAATGTTATTGAAATACTAACACAATATCCGTAAAAACCGAACATATCTCTGCGTCAGCAGTTTTTCAGAGAAAAAATAAATGTTTGTTAAGTTTAGGTTGTGTTTTTTGCGTTTACACTGAATCGTTCGCTGAACGATTCCCGCAGCACGCTGGAATGTTAAAAATTTCTATTAAAAATTAAGCGAAAAAACTTGACTTTATACAATATAAGAAGGTATTAATATTAACGGAGTATAATCCTAAAATAAAATGGAATATATTATGAAAATGTTAATTATTCTTATGAAAAAGAATAATAAAGAAAATATTCAAAAAAAATTATTATTTATTGGATTCATAATATTATATCTTCTTCTCCCCAATCCAGGTCATGCTTGTGATATGATGGCTCTGATATCATTATCCGGACACACTATCTCAGAGCAAACCGAAATCCCCGGTAATTTTAATGATCCCTTTGATTTCTATGAATTTATGAAAGAGCGGTCAGATCCTCTTATTAATGATGATGGTTATGGTATACTCTATTACAAAGATGGAGAAGTTTTAATAGATAGTACTCAAAAATGGTTTAAGACCGGCAATGGTTGTTGGTATGGGGATGGATCAGATGAGCCGCTAGATATTGCTATTAATGAAATTATGGATGAAAATAATAACGCAGTAATTATATTGGGTCATGTCAGGGAAGCTGGACCTGGATATGGTAGTCATCCTTTTACTTTTGAATCACAAAATACAACGTATACTCTAATGCATAACGGAACTCTTGGTAATAGCATTAAAAGTGCGTTAATGAATTATTTAGGTGAAGATTGGTTTATACAGCATCCCTCAAATTGGGAGGGACAATATGGGAATGTTAATTCATTTATTGATAGTGAATTATTATTTCACTATATTATGAGTCATATCCTGGCTAATGATGGTGATATAATGTCAGGTATTTATACAGCCTTGAATAATAGGGATGTCGAAGGATATAATTTAAGAGAGCGATTTTCTAATGCTCAATCTATAATAAATTTTATTTTTTCTGATGGGATCTCTTTATACATCTTCAGAAATTCTCTTCCCAGTAATACAAGAAATCTCTGTTATGAAATTTATGATACTGGATTTATAGGTATAAAAACAATTGATTCCCTTGAAAACCAGATACTTACAAATACTTTAGCTATTATTCCCCGTGACGAAGAACCGTTACATATAAGTTATTACAATCCTCAATTTTCTGTTGTTCCCAATAGTGGTAATATGCCCCTGGAAGTGAATTTTATTGATGAATCAAATGGTGATCCGGTCAGCTGGCAATGGGATTTCCAAAATGACGGGAGCTACGATTCTTTTGAACAGAATCCCTATTTCGTTTATGAACAATCCGGATTATACGATGTAAAGTTAAAAATCAGTGACGGTGTTTTTGTAGATTCACTTGTGAAAGTTAATTACATTACTGTGTTTGATACGGTTTTTGTTGAAATTCCATCCATTTATCTGCAGCAGAACTATCCCAATCCATTCAATACGGAAACAACAATAGGATATTCCATTCCCGCAGAAGCAAAGGTTGAACTCAAAATCTACAATACCAAATTACAGTTTGTTAAAACATTAGTAAATGTTATTCAACAAATAGGAGAACATTCTGCCATCTGGGATGGGAAAAATTATAACCAATATCCTGTCGCTTCAGGTTTATATTTCTATAAATTAAAAACAAATAATAAATCAAAAATCAGGAAGATGGTTTTGTTAAGATAGCATCCACTTTGTGGTTCAAATAAAAAAGTAAAAAAATCCGTAAACATCCTTATTATCTGTTTTCTATAAATTCCAAAATTCAAATATCCTCCGTACAGTCACTGCGTTCCTTACGGGGCAGGCAAATAACAAATAAATTACAAATTCCAATAACCGAAACTAATCTTATCTTCTCATTAAAAAAATAGACTGCACAAAATTGAAAAACATTTAACTAAATTATAAAAACCTGTGAATATCCGTCCTATCCGTTTACCCCGTGAAATCCTGCGAAGCAGGAACAGCGAAGCTGTATTTAACGGGGTGTCATCCGTGTTCTATAAATTCCAAAATACAAATAACAAATAACAAATAAATTTCAAATTCCAAATTCCAAATTCTAATTACAAAAACCGGGGTTCCTATTATTATAAAGTTTCTTCCGTGTTCCCCTAAAAGTAATGCGGCTTCGTCCGTTAACTGACTTCGCCGGGACAGGTCCGGCTTCATTACATTACGCCGAGACAAGAAATCCGTTATAATTCGTCTAATCCGCGTAATCTGTGTTCTATTGATCATTAATTCTTATTTCTAATTTCGAATATCTGAATTCTTAATTCTCAAATCCAGTTTAGAGTTTAAAAAACCCAAAGAAATAAATATTTCATTTGATTTTCCGGCATCAGAAAATAAGAACATAATTTCTGCTATTTTGAGAGCATTATATCCCATTCTAATAAATTCTCTTTACAGATAATTCTATCAATAATTTATAGAAAGTCTTTAAATTTAAAGAAGAAAAAAAAGGATAATAAATTGATAGAATTAAAAGATGTATCAAAAAATTACGGGGAGATCAAAGCCCTGCAAAACGTCTCCTTGAAGATAGAAAAAGGAGAGTTATTTGGTTTACTCGGTCCGAACGGAGCCGGTAAAACAACAATGATAAACGTTATTAATACATTTCTGCCATTTGATAATGGAGATGTATTCATCAATAATTTATCAATTAAAGATAATCAGAGAGAAATCAAACAAAAAATCGGGATCATTCCACAGGAAATTGCTCTTTATGAGGAACTATCTGCTTATGAGAACTTGAAATTCTGGGGAGAAATTTACGAACTTTCAGGAAAAGACCTGAAAAACCGCTGTAATGATATCCTGAAACTGGTTGGTTTATATGATAGACGAAATGATACCTTAAAAAAATATTCAGGAGGAATGAAGCGAAGGATCAATATTGCAGCTGGTCTGCTTCACAATCCGGAAATAATCCTTATGGACGAACCAACCGTGGGAGTTGACCCGCAATCCAGGAATTTTATCTTTGGGATGATCGAACATTTAAATACAACCGGAAAAACAATAATTTACACTACCCATTATATGGAAGAAGCAGAGAGATTATGTAAGAGAATAGCTATAATGGACCATGGAAAAATAATTGCTTCGGGAACAAAAGAGGAATTATTTAAACTCCTTGAAGAGGAGAACAACATTACAATCATATTCAAAAATGATTTTGATTTTGAAAATTTCCAGATAACATTTTCCAAATATCAATTAACACAAGTTGATGATAAAACCATAATCTTTTCCGGTTCAAATATTATTGAAAATTTATCTGAAATTATTTTAATTATAAAAAAAATGGAAATTGAAATCAAGGAAATAGATTTCGCAAAACCTAACCTGGAAAAACTTTTCCTCAAACTAACTGGAAGGGAATTGAGAGATGAGTAACACCTTTCGACCTGTCCGGCTTTTTTTAATCGCCTTTGGCGATCAGACGGAAGGTCTGCGACCCATGGTATGCACCATGGCAGGCATTCGCAAGGTTATTAACGAAAATAAAGGAAGATAACAATGAATATGATCCCACTTATAAAAAAAGACTTTAGATTATTTTTAAAAAGCAAATCTGCAGTTGCCTTAACATATCTTGTTCCAATGATATTAATCTTGATTTTTGGAGCAGTATTCGGTGGATTCGGAAAATCTGAAGGGATCAATGATATTAAGGTTCTACTGGTTGATGACGACAAAACTGGATTTTCCAGCAAATTTCACTCATTATTGGACAGTTTAGAGGAAATTACAATTCACACTAAACACAAGGTTAATGATGAAAATATCCTATTTGATGTTCAAACCATGGATGAATGGATTCAAGCTGGAAAACGCAAACTTGGAATTTACATTCCATCAGGTTTCGAACAAAAAATAAATGATGGTGAAAAAATCCCTCTTGAGATCCATTATGACCCGAAATTCAATATTGAATACAGCATTATTAACGGAGTTATTCAAAAAACAATAATGGAAAATTTTCCTCAAATTATTTTTGGGGGAATGATGAATAAGGTAAATAATTTTCTCGGTAATGAAAAAGGGGAACATTTTCAGGATGATATCGATAATGTTGTAAGACGATATTTTCCGATTCCTGAAAAGCAGGAAGATATTTTCGCCCCAGAAAGTTCAAACTTCCAAATGATGGAAAATCCTATTGAGCTCGAATCTGTTCAGCTTCTGGGAAAAGAAGAAGAAAATGTCATGTTCGTTCAATATGTAGCTGGTATGGCGGTTATGTTCCTGTTGTTTTCCGTAACTTACGGCGGAGCAACACTCCTCAATGAAAAACACAACGGAACGATCAACAGACTGCTTATCGCTCCTGTTAAAAGAAGTGAAATTCTTCTCTCTAAGATGCTTTATATAAGCATATTAGGTTTCTCGCAACTGATAGTTCTTTTTATTTTCGGTTGGCTCGTTTTTGGATTGAATATTTTCAAAGACGTTCCATCTCTTCTGGTTATGATAATTGTGACAGCTCTTGCCTGCTCTTCTATGGGAATTTTTATTGCTTCTATCTGTAAGAATCAACAGCAGGTTGGAAGTATATCCACTTTATTAATTCTTGGAATGTCTGCTCTGGGTGGTTCCATGTTCCCTAGTTTTTTTATGCCGAAATATATTCAGACAATTGGAAAATTCACTTTAAATCACTGGGCAATGAAAGGTATCACTGATATTTTCTGGTATAATAAACATATTGCTGATATTTTCCCGAGCGTTCTTATCCTGATCGGTATTACTGTTGTTTTTTCATTTATTGCGATCAGGTTATTTAACAAGAGGTTGATGGAATAGGAAAATTAAGAGCGATCTGGAAACTTTCCGAATCTTAAGTAAAGCATTCCTTTGCAGAAAGCTTCGGAAAGTAAGTGACATGAAATTTTTCTTGCTTTTCTTTGCGTAGACGGATATCCTTTTCTCTTGTCTCTCGTTTCTTGTTATTAATTTTTTTCTTTTTTCTTTATCACTTTTTACTTTCTTTAGTCCCAGCGTCTTGTCGGGGCGTAACAAAGTGAAGCCTGAAGCGCAGCGAAGACGGATTACTTTAACTTTTTCTTCTCCCTTTCTTATAGAAACACAACGCTGCTAAAAAACTGAAATATACAAAAGGTTTAAAATCCGCGTCATCCGTGTTCTATTTACTATGATTTTTTATATTCTATCCAAAAGTATTCTTCTCTTGCTGTTTATATCGAGTTCTACCGGATTATTTTTATTCCCTGTTTTACTGATAATTTTATCAATATCTGTTTTTTTCATATTGTATTTATTTAAAAGAGGAATTTTTAATTGTTCTATCCACTCATTGATTTTTTCAACGAGAAGTCTGCAACAATATTCAACATCTTGAGAGTTATTATTTGAAACCAATCTTCCTATTGCAGCATATTTTTTCAAAACTAAATTATCCCAGCTATTTTCATTTTTAAGGCATTCGATATTCGTTTTAGTTGCTTTCCCAATTAAAGAACCACAAATCACACCGTGTGGTATATCAAAAAATCCTCCAATAGATGAAGCAAAACCATGAACTATGCCCAATCCTGCATTCGCAAGTGTTATACCTGAAATTAAAGACGCAAAAGCCATATCAGCTCTCACCTGAATATTATCAGCACCTTCATTGCAAGCGGGTATTATGCTATCCTTGATATATTTAATGCCAATATATGCCAGAGCATCTGTCATTGGGGATGACTGAGGAGAAATATAAGATTCAAGTAATTGCGTAAAAGCATCCATGCCACAGGCAGCAGTTATATCAGGAGGGCAAGATAACATTAATTCCGGGTCAATTAAAGCAACATCCGGAACAAAATTGTCATGACGTAATGACTTCTTAAATCCATCAATTCCAATCCGACTTAATACTGCATTTTTAGTGGCTTCACTTCCGGTTCCTGAAGTTGTGGGAACAGCTATAAACGGTAATTTAATACCATTATGAATTTTTGTTCCCACTCCTTCCAGATATTCCAAAACGGAATCTTTTTGTGTAAACATTGCGGAAATTGCTTTTCCTGTATCTACTACACTTCCTCCTCCAATTGCAAGAACAACATCAATTTTTTTATTCCTGAAATCTGCTACAATGCTATCAATAAATTCTGGAGAAGGTTCACCTGCTACAGAGCAGGTAAAGTAATTAATTGAGTTTTGTTTAAGTGTCTTAAGTAAAACATCCAATCTGCCCGAGGTTTTCAGAGAATTAGCACCAGTTACAAGTAATACTGTTTTCCCGAAGTTGTTTAAAATCTTATCTAATTCATTGAATTTCCCCGGAGCAAAATATATTCTTGGTGTTCTGGCAAAGGAAAAATCAGAGATCACCATTGGTTCCTTTCTATTGGGCAAATCACGTTATGTTTAATACCTTCACGTGGTTTTGCCATCCAGTCAGCTACTGTTTCCCTCCATTTTAAATAATGTTCAGTTTTCTTATGTGCTGCTGCGGCTTCTTCAGTTTCATAAGCTTCATAAAGCAGAAACCTGGAAGGATCATCAGCACGCTGCAGGATATCAAATCTCATATTACCGGGTTCTTTAATGGAACCTTTGTGATTCGTAATAGATGCTTCAATAAAATCGTTAATAAAAGTATCCTTCACATAAACAATAACACAGGTAACGATCATCATTTCCTCCATCTACAAATTCTTTAAATAGTATTATAGATTCTGAATAAGTTTTAATGGTCTGGGTGCAGTTGCAGGATTTACTCCATCACCGGAAATATATCCTAAAATTGGTTTTCCTTTAGGATTTTTATCATTATCTTCGCGATAAAATTCAACTCTAATTCGGACAGGATTCCCATCCTTTATTAAGATATCTTTTCCTTCCTCATCTGTTTCAAATGGATTAATAGATATCCAGCCCAATCCTATGGCTGCAGTTCCTTTTTCTTCAAGAACATTTTTCCGCTCTGAGCCGATATATTGTCTTTTCTCTAATGATACATTTGGGGAATTAATACTGGAAGTTACAGAACCAATTCTCCTATTACCCATATAAACACCTCTACCAGTAACAATACCTTCAGTAATAAACAACACCATTCTTTTATCAATTCCTGAAGTTATATCATTATCAAGAGCTTTTTTCCCTACAAAATCTTCTTTTGTCATATCTATAGCAGCTTTAAAAAGAGGACAATTAGTAGGAGTATGGTTCTTATCATATTCACTTCCATTCAAAGGTAAACCAAAATTCCCTGCTGAAATCCTGTTCTCATCTCGTCCGCCAAGACCCACCGCCAATCCCTCAAGTTCTAATGCTTCAAATACAATTCTTTTAAATTGTTCTTCTGCAACTTTAACAGGAACATAAAGTTCCCATCCCCATCGATTAGTGTATCCGGTTCGACTCAAAATGTAATGATGCCCCTCATAATCAAATTCATTAAAAGTGAAAAATCCCATATTTTTTTCAGGTTTATAACGATTCTTTACAACTGAATTTCCAAAAAGTTTAGTAACTAATTTATAGGATAAAGGTCCCTGAATATCTATTTTTACAAGTTTATCTGAAATATCATTTACCTTTACATCTTCTTTTTCTTTTTTATACTTATAAATATAATCCGCATCAGCAATAAGATTTTTCTCTTCATCTGTGATATCATGTCCGGCATTAATAACTATAATAAAATTATCCTCAGCTAATCTCATTATTATAAGATCATCAAGAACCGTTCCCTGCTCAGTCAATAGTAAACTGTATTTGCACTGTCCTATCCTCATTTCGCTTATCTTGGCTGGAAGCACTCTATCCAAAAGAAAGGCAGCATCCTTACCTAAAAATCGGATTTGAGCCATATGATCAATGTTAAAAACTGCTACTTTATTAATTGCTTTTGCTTCTTCTAATACAGATGTAAGATAATTCACCGCCATATTATATTCACCAAAATTACTTCTTTTAATTGGCTCAAAAGGTCGTTTTAATCTTTCAGCAAGAAGCTTTTGATACCACTCCTCAACATTATATAAAGCTGTTTTTCTAGGTTCATCCGGAAAATCAAATCCTAATTTTTCCATCTTTACTCCTTAAATTAAGAGTTTATTTTTTGTTAATTTTTTTTTGTAAAAATTTTTGTAAAGATTATTTTAAAATCTTCATTTCGACTTGACAGGATAATTAAAAAATGGTTTATGAAATAAAATATAAAAAAGAGAGGGCATTATATGGATTCTGCTATAAAAGTTTTATTGGTTGAAGACGATTTAATAGATCAAAAAGCTTTTAACAGATTAATAGAAGAAAAAAGAATCTCATATGATTATGTTAGACAACAGAGAAAATAAATTATCAGAAATAAATAGCCAGATTAAAACTTGCCATAAGTGTGATCTTTCCAAAACCAGAACCAATTCCTTAAGTGGCGAAGGAAACATAAATACCAAATTAATGTTAATAGCTCAAGCTCCTGGTGAAAACGAAGATAGAATTGGAAAAATGTTTATTGGACCTTCAGGTGAAGTTCTAAATGAGCTCTTAATCAAAGCAAAAATTCTTAGAGAAGATATTTATATCACCAATCTGATAAAATGTTATTTACCAAAATGCAGGAGACCTAAACTTATAGAGATTTATAGTTGTAATTATTATCTGGATTTAGAAATATCAATTATAAATCCTGAATTTATCATTCCTCTGGGATATTATGCAGGTAAATATATTTTTGGAAAATATGATTTGGAAGTTACATCCAAAAAAGATTTCAAAATAAACTTTGGGAAATTATTCTGGACAGGTGAAACAAAAATCTATCCTTTACAACATCCAGCCTCAATCCTTCATAAACCCGAACTCAAAAAGGTTTTACTAAAGAATTATAAAAAACTGAGGATTTTTTCGAATTATTGCAAATGGCATATTTCATGTCCTATTAATTTTTACATTAAAAACGGCAGGCTCAATAAATCCTGGCAGGAATTATATTGTAAGGGTGACTGGGAAAGCTGCAGTCGTTATCATTTGGAAGAAAGTGGAGAATATCATCCGGATTGGATGCTCCCTGACGGTTCAATTGATGAATCATTAAAATATTAAGACGATTATGATCACAATAAAATGTTCCCATTGTAAGAAAAAGATCTTCAGATATAATAAAATCGGGAAAGGCAGGATACTGAGATGCTATTTCTCCAGAATCAGTAAAGATTTCAGTGTTCGGGAAAATGACCTTATTCTTTGCCAATGTGGGAATGTAATAGGTTCTATTGAATCCAATTATATAAAAATGAAACAAAATTCATTCATCTACAGCGGGAGAATAAATAAAAAAAACTAAATCCGGAAAGGATTGAATTTCAATAGCCATAGATAAAATCTACGGTGAATAAATAAAAAAAACTAAAACCCTGAAAGGGTTAAATTTCAATAGCCGTAGATGAAATCTACGGTAAATAAATTGAAAAAG
>JAUXFF010000122.1 GCA_030620155.1 Candidatus Cloacimonadota bacterium
ATTATTGCTATCCAGGCTGGAGCAATAGTAGTTAATGGTGATCTACATATTCGTGGTGGAAGACCTAATGAAGTTGTATTTTCAATTGATGGCATGTCTGTGTCTGACCCGGTAGATGGTGGCGCAGCTCTTACTATCGATAGAGACGCTATAAAGGATATGAAAGTGATGACAGGTGGTTTTTCTGCTGAATTCGGGAATGCTCAATCAGGTGTTGTAAATATTATCACCAAAGATGGAGGAAAAGATTATTCAGGTAAGATGGAATTTACTTCCGATCACCTTCTGGAAGAAAATGTAACAAGCTCTAACTCAGATGTTGTTAAATTAGCCTTAGGAGGTCCTGTATTGGGTCCGCTTTCCCCGGGTTTACGGGATAAATTTACCTTTTTCTTTAATGGTGCTGCAAACTGGCATGACTCATTCTATAATGAGCAATATAGTATTAATCCTAATGACGATATACCAACTTTAGTATCAAGTTGGAGAACTTATGAACCCTATGATCCATACAAAGATAGAAGTGATTTCTGGATTTTTGACTTAGGAGACAGAAATTATAATAATTACAATGCGAATTTTAAAATGAAATATATTTTCAATCCCACTCAAAATGTAACCTTTGCAGTTCGTGGTAATACATATTATAATGAACCTTTTGCTCATGCCTGGAAATACGCGTTAGAACATTATGCGAGAACTGAAGGTGGACAAAGACAATACATTACTACTTATAATCACGTATTTAATCCAAAAATGAACCTGGTTGTAAAGGCAAGTTATTACCAGAAAAATGTTGAACAGGGTCCGAGAGATATCACAAGAGATATGTACTTTGCCCAAGATTCCATTAATTTTCACCTTGGATATAATTTACCAGGTCAATGTTCAGGTATCATCTACCTTACGGATGATAATATTATCGGTGATACTGAAGAATATAACTGGACTTATGAAACCGGAGATGGCGAGGAAGAAGGAATTCCTTTTGTGCGACCAGGGACGATTTTTGGTTCTTACTTTGATGATGAGAATTCTGAGGTTGCTTTTAAGTCTGACTTTGAATATCAGGTGAATCCGGTTCATGGATTAAAATCAGGCGTTGAGGTTAAAAAACACAATATTAAAAAAGACAGGTTATTCAACCCCTGGGATATAAGCTACGCCAGATATTATGATTATCTTAATGATAAAGTACCTGAAGTAGCATATTCAGCGGGAGATACAATATGGTATGATGATGAACTTATTGTGCTTACTGATACAATGGCATGCTATTCGTTACTAGATATTTACGCCGCAACCTTATCTGCTTCAGGTTTAAGAGATGGTTATGAGGCGGATCCCTGGCAAGGAGCTTTTTATATTCAGGATAGAATGGAATGGGAAGGAATGATTGTTAATGCAGGGATTAGATTAGATATCTGGTATCTCGGAGGTGATTACGATATTGTAACTCCTCAATATACTGGTTCTTACCTTAATTCTATTAATCCTGATTCAGAGATGAATTCGATCTATTATTTACCTGATGCAGACCCGGAGGAAGATCCAGTAAACTACAAGAAATATCATGATGCAAGGGACTATTATCAAAAAATTAAAGACAGGTTTGAAACTCCGTTGGTAATGATCTCTCCCCGTTTGGGAGTTTCTCACCCGATTTCCGAAAGAAGTGTACTCCATTTTGCCTATAATTACCAGAGACAGCTACCGCAAATGCAATATATCTTTACAACAGGAAGACCTCAGGATGTTATTGAAAATCCAAGTGCAAATATTATTGTCGGTAATCCTGAACTTGAAGCTCAATCTACTATCACTTATGAAGCAGGACTGCAATATCAGTTAAGTGAAGATTATGTTTTGGATATTACCGCGTACTATAAAAATATATACAATTATGTTAGTACAGTAGAAGTTACTGATGAAACAGATCCTAATCTTAAATGGAATGAATATGTATCGGAAGATTATGGCAGCGCTCGAGGAATTGATCTTAATATCCAGAAAATGTTATCAAATTTCTTTTCCGGCTCAGTTTCATATTCACTTACCTGGGCAAATGGTAATCATTCGGAAACAAACACAGCTAATTTAGAAAGTCTTAGAGAATTTCCTCTTAATTGGGATATAAGAAATAGCTTTAATCTTAATTTTCTTTTTAAAATTAGTAAAGGTGAGGAATTCTATATTCCTTTCACAGATGTGATTCTCCCACTTGACGATTTTACAGCAAACATTACCTATAACCTTTCTTCAGGTGTTCCTTATACGGAAGTGGATGAATATAATAATCTCCTTGAACAAAATGCTGAGCATCAACCGTATACAGAAACTGCTAATCTCAGGGTAAGAAAAAATTTCACTTTTGGAGAAAAGACAAGACTTAGTTTATATATGGATATTGATAATTTATTTAATAAGAGAAATTACTATAATGTATATGCCAAAACAGGTTCTCCTTATTATAGCGGTAATGATTTAGATTTTAATAATGATGATTATATTGATAATGAAACGATAATGGTTTACCAGGATTTTGATCGAAATCCGAGAAATTATTCGATTGGCAGAAGCTATACTTTTGGTTTAGCTTTCAGTTGGTAATTTAGTTTAATAAATATAAAATACCGGGAGGATAAAAAATTATGAGGAAAAAATTCTTATCAATTTTACTTGTAATGGCACTGGCTAATTTTATTCTTATAGCCATTGCTTTTGCTCAGGAAGATGTGGTTGAAGAAACAGTAGTTGGAGAAGAAATAACCGAAGAAGTGGTAGAGGAAGAAATTCCCTTTGACGAATTACCTCAATCAACCGGGCTTGAAATGTTTGCCCGAAAGATAGTTGGTAGCGGTCTTGTTGATTTATTTATTCAAGGTGGGTTTGTAATGTGGCCTATTTTGATTTTGGTTATCTGGGCTTTAGCTACAATTATTTGGAAAATTGTATCACTTAGTTATGCCAGAGTTAATATTTCGGAATTTCTTGATAAAATGATCAAATTTGTAGAAGAAAAAAAATACGATGAAGCTATTAAACTCTGTGAAGAAACACGTGGTCCTGTCGCTGTTGTTATTCATATGGGCCTTTTAAAAGTTGATAAAGGTATCGAAGCTGTTGAAAAAGCAATTGAAAATGCTGGTATTATGGAAATGGCGTTTTTAGAAAAAGGATTTATACCTCTATCAACAACCATTAACCTCGCACCAATGTTTGGTTTCTTCGGTACTATTGTCGGTATGATCAGAGCATTTAGAGATATCGCTGCTGCCGGTGAAGTTGAACCTACTATTGTTGCTACAGGTATAGAAATAGCTCTTATCACAACTGCTGCAGGTCTTGCAGTTGCTATTCCAGTTCAATTCTTTAATAATATGTTCCTTGGTATGGTTGATGGACTTGTTATGGATATGCAAAGAGGTTCAGAGAAACTTATAGAGACCCTTGTTGAACATAAATAGGGGGATTAATGATGAATATACGCAGAAAAAGAAAAAACCTGGGTGGTATACCTACCGCATCCATGTCAGATGTGGCTTTTCTGCTGCTTGTGTTCTTCCTTTCTACAACTAAATTCGATATTAAAAAAGGCTTAGGTCTGGTTTTACCTCCTGCTTCTGATATGGCAGAGGTACAAAAAGTAAAACTGAAAGAAGAAAACATAACAAAGATTTTGATAAACAAGGAAGGAGAAATTCTCCTTAAAACATTTGATAGCGAAGAACTTATACAAATGAATCAACTAGAACCTAAAATAAGAAAAATTGTCTCTGATAATCCGGATATGGTTATTTCTCTGAAAACCGATAGAAAAAGTAAATACGAATACATGGTCATGGCTCTTGATAGACTGCAAGCTGCAGGAGCTGAAAAAATATCACTTTCAACTAACTAGGAAGGTATTATGGCAAAAATAACTAAAAAAACAAAAGCACAAACTTTAATACCTACTGCTTCAATGTCTGATATAGCTTTCTTACTTTTACTTTTCTTTATGGTTTCCACTGTCTTTGTGAGGGAAAAAGGTCTGAATGTAAGAATACCTCGGGCTAAAAGTATACAGAAAATTCCCCGGAGTCATTCAGCTACAATATATGTAGATAAAAATGGAACAATATCAATTGATGACCTTGTTATAGATATTCCGGATGTTCAATGGGTGATGCAGAAAAAATTAACTGAGGATTTTAATGTAATTGCGTGTTTTAGAACCGATAAGGACACAAGTTATGGAATAATGTCGGATATCCTTTACCAATTAAGACTGGCGAACACACTACGGGTCCAATTTGAAGCAAAGCTTAAAAGGTAGGTTGATATGCATAAAAAAATTGTAGATTGGAAAGATGTAGCTGATAGCTATTATGAAAAAGCATTAAGCTTAGCTATATTAATTTTACTTTTTGCATTTTTAGTCTCTCCAAAGATTGAGGTAAAACCATTTACAAGAGTTATTAAAGTTATTGAAACTATTGACATTCCTCCGGAAATTAAAGAGAAAATAAAACCACCGGAAGAAATGGTTAAACCTTTAATTGAAATTATTGTTGAAGATGATTTAGGTGAAGATGAGGATGAGGATATTGAGATAGTGGATACAATTGAAAAGACTACTCTTGACCCATATGAGGAGAAAGTTGCTCCTAAATTTGGAACTACTTCAAAATTTACTATTTATGAAGAGGCTCCAATTGCTATTAGACAGATCAGACCTGTTTATCCCGAGTTTGCAAGGCATAGTGGTATTGAAGGTGAAGTGATCTTAGAGGTTGAAGTTTTTGAAGACGGATCTGTGGGTGCGATAAATGTTCTGAAATCATTAATGTCCGGACCCGGAGGTTTAGATGAAGCTGCTATTAAAGCAGTTAGACAATGGGAATTCCAACCTGCTAAAAGTGGAGGAAAACCAGTTGCTGTTTGGGTTACTTTCCCTGTAACCTTTAGTTTGGATTAAAATTTTACCCGGAGGATAAAATAAATGAAATTAAACAGTTTAAAATTCTTTTTGTTTGTACTATTTTTTGTTTTTTTAAATAATTATTTAATATCAGTAACACACGATGACCTTATCGATGGTGGAACTGGTGGTACCAGACAGTTCGACACTTCTTCTGTACATGATTTCGGTAATATTTGGTTAAGAGTAAGTAACTATGGCTTCTTCGGTTCAGGAGAAACCGAACCTAAATGGCCTTCACTGGAATATCCAGGTGGTAGCGCAATAGATTATTTATACCTGGGAGGTCTTTGGTTCGGAGCCAAGAAAATTAGAAGAGATGAACTGGGAAGGAAGTTGTATTGGCTGAATTTTCCTGAAGACGCCATACCTGAAAGTGATTCTTTATGGACACCGGAATTACAAGTTGTTGTTGATACTCTTACCAGTATAGGTCTGGACGGATGGCATCGTATAAATGAGTTGCTACCTGCCTATAACCCTCTTGAGACATCACATTTGGGAACTCAATATACAGCGTATAATTATAGAGATGTAACTGCTACAGCTTCCATCAGGGAACAGCGTAAAGGAAGAGACGATGATGGAGACGGATTTATAGATGAAGACCCGGTTGGTTATGCATTCCCCTTCAGGGTTGCAGAGGAATTACCTGAAGTATTTGAAGTTTATGGAGGTGATTGGTTACATAATTCCGAGGGAACGTACGGTACTGCAATTATTGAGAATGAGGAAAACCAGACTATCTGGTTCCCGCTGGGTTTCCTTGATCTGAGTGATGATACTAATGAACTTTATAATTTTTCTGAACCTCAAGATGATGACAATGACGGGATATCTGATGAAGATGGTTATCCTGTATCCGAGCAGGATTTCATTTCTTATTATTATGATTACAGTCCTTTTCCTAATGGTAATCCGGATCCTGATAGGGACTATGGAAGCTGGTCTGGATCCAATGTCCATGTCCCTCTGAATATTCGTGTAAGGCAGATGAGCTATCAATGGAGTTATGAATATATTAAAAACCTGGTTTATATAGAATTTAATATTACTAATATGAACATTGCTTTTAGTGATACTCTTTTTGATTGTGCCATGGGAATTTATATGGATTCCGATGTAGGTCCTCAAGCTTGGGGTGGAGCGGAGATAGCTAAAGATGATATCAGTAGTTATGTATCAGGTTCAGGCTTTGAATTTGCTTATACTTTTGATGCAGATGGTGACGAGGGTAATACAACCGGATATGTAGGGTCACGTGTATGTACACCGAATCCGGATTCACTGGTATTTGCCTGCTGGACCTGGGACGTAAGTACAGGTCCTGATGATTGGAATCCTCTGGATTTTTCTGGTTCGGGTACGCCTAATGAAAAATACTGGTTGATGACAGGCAGAAATCCTGACCCGGGTAATGAAGGTAGATATGTTTCCCTTAGAGATCAACCTGACTATCAAGAGGAACATAATGATAATGGAATAGACACCCGTTATTTATTTGCATTCTATGGAGATATGCTGGGTATGTCCCATTATGATGATGATCCGGGGACAAATCCCACTAGAGGTTCATGGAACCTGCAACCTGGTATGACCATGAAAATTGTGATAGCTGTATTCCCCGGTGATGATATTCCTGAATTAAAGAGAACCTGTGGTTTTGCCAAGATGATCTATGGCAGATCACAGAGTTTGACGGAAGTTGTATATCCGGATATTTATATTCACTACCAGGCTCCTGAGCCGCCAGATTTCCCGAAAATGTATGCAGAGTTGATAAATAACGGGAATGCTATAGACCTTTATTGGGATAACAGGTCGGAGTTTTCTATTGATCCTAAGTTTGTATCCCAGCAATATATAGGGTGGCAGGAAGAACTTCCCAATCTGGATAGTTATTATAATGGTAATTTTTCCGATTATGAACATTTTCCGGAAGATTTTCAGCCTAAATTCGATGAGCTTGGTGATTTGATAGCGAATCCGAATGCTCTTGTAAATCCGTGGACAGCATACAGATTGCGTCATGATTTTCAGGGTTATACTATATATGGAAGATCAGGAAGTGGTTCTCAGGAGGATTGGGAAGAGAAAGGCAAGTGGGATAAAGTGGATACTGACCAGGATCAATTGGATTACGTAGTGAATTATGGAGAGGAAGAGTATGCTGATTTTGGTGGATATTTAGGTATAGGTGATGAAAATAGGTCCTTACCTGATCAATCTTTGCTCACAGAAGAAGATATACATTATTATCATTTTGATGAGATGTACAAGTTAGTGCCTTATAATCCGGAAGGAAACACTTATAAATTCGGTAATCCGATATATAATTGGGATGCCACGACTCATTATGAATCCTCTAATTATAATATTCCTTATGATGTCAGTGATCTCAGCAAAGATGATCAAGCGCTTTTATTCATAAGCCCTGAGCTGGCAGCGATGAATAACGGTGAGGATATATATTTAACCATTTATTCTAAAAATTTAATTCCTCTATCTGGTTTTATAAGTGAAATAATACTTCAAGATTCTTTAGCATTATTTGAGATCAGGAAGAATCGTTTGGCGAGGAGATACTATAATTACCAGATACAGCATCCTCCGAAAGGGATAGAATATTATGTAGCAGCATCAGCGTGGGATAGAGGAATGCCTGCGAATGATATAGGTCCACTTGAATCA
>JAUXFF010000145.1 GCA_030620155.1 Candidatus Cloacimonadota bacterium
AGAGCCTTATATACAGCTTTTTTTGCTTTTAGAACATGTTGAGGTGAAAGAAGGGAAACCCTTTCAATATAATAAGGAGCTTCTAAAGTTGCCAGTAATTCACATGCTCTGATCGGGTATCCGATATCTTTTTCATCTCTCCCATAAGGAGAAGTTGTTGTTTTCATTCCCGGAAGCGTTGTGGGAGCCATCTGCCCCCCGGTCATTCCATAAATCGCATTATTTACGAAGAAAACAGAAATATGCTCACCCCTATTAGCAGCATGAACTATTTCAGCAGTACCGATTGCCAATAAATCACCATCTCCCTGATAGGTGAAAACATGCATATCAGGTCTTGCTCTTTTCATCCCTGTTGCCAGAGCTGGTGCTCTTCCATGAGCTGCTTCAGCCATATCACAATCAAAGAAGTTATAGGCAAGAACAGAACAGCCAACCGGACAAACTCCCATCATTTTATTTCTCATATTTAGTTCGTCCATAGCTTCTGCGATTAATCTATGTGAAATCCCGTGTGTGCAACCGGGACAATAGGTAAACTGAGCATCAGTCAAAGATTTTGGTCTCGTTGCTATAATTTCCATGTTCCCTCCTATAAAATCTCTTTAATCTTTTCTTTAACTTGTTCGGGAGTGAATACTAAACCGCCGACCATTCCCATAAATTCAACAGGAATTTTGCCTTTAATTGCCAGGTGTACATCATCAACCATCTGACCAAGGTTCAATTCCAGAGTAAGGATTTTTTTAACTTTCTTATTAACAGCTTTCCGGATTGCCTCTGTTGGGAATGGCCATAAAGTGATAGGTCTGATCAAACCAACGCTCTTACCTTCTTTTTTAAGCTCATCAATTGCAGATTTTGTAATTCGAGCAGATGTTCCAAAAGCAACACAGAGAATTTCATTATCTGGAGAGATATTATATTCTTCGAATCTGATTTCATTCTTTTCTATTTCTATATATTTCTTTTCAAGGTTAAGAACAAGATCGGATAATACATGTGGATCTAACTCTAAAGAATTAATTATATGATGGTGATGGTTGGGCTCATCTTCATTCGGATGCATACACCAGCTATCATGCTGTTTGCCAAGTTTTTCAAGTTCTTCATCAGTTTTGGCAGGTTGGAATTCAACCGGTTCCATCATTTGACCAATTAATCCGTCGGAGAGAATCAGAACTGCAATGCGATATTTATCTGCAAGGTCAAAGGCAAGCGGAGCCATATCAGCGAATTCCTGAACAGTACTGGGAGCAAGGACAATTGTTCTGTAATCACCATGTCCCCCACCTCTGGTTGCCTGGTAATAATCACCTTGAGCCGGCTGAATATCACCGAGACCGGGACCACCCCGGACAACATTGACAATTACAGCAGGTAGGCTTGCACCTGAGATGTAAGATATTCCTTCCTGTTTCAAAGAAATTCCAGGTGAAGAGGAAGAAGTCATTACTCTTTTACCGCAACCTGAAGCGCCATAAACCATATTTATGGCAGCAATTTCACTTTCAGATTGAACGAAAGTCCCGCCAACTTTAGGCATCATTTTAGACATATATTCTATCAGTTCGCTTTGAGGTGTAATCGGGTAAGCAAAATATAACCTGCAACCAGCACGAAGAGCTGCTTCAGCTATAGCTTCATTTCCTTTCATTAATACTTTTTCAGCCATTTTAACTCCCTCATTTCTCTACAGTAATTGCCACATCCGGGCAAAATATATAACAAAGTTTACATGCTATACACGATTCCTGATCAAAACATTCGGCATAATGATAACCCTTTTCATTGAACTTATCAGATAAGCGAATAATCTTTTTCGGACAAGCTTCAATACACAACTCGCATCCCTTGCAATAAAAGGGATCAACAGTTATTCTCGCCATAACCGACTCCTTGATTTTTCGATTTTAATTATTTGTAAATTCTTTATATCACAAAAATTTGTCAACTCATATATTAGTTTATAATATTATTTATTATCGGGAAAAATTCAGCTGTCCCAGTTAGCTGACCATGGTATGCACTACGGCTATCAGGGCAGGCTAAGTACAAGAATCCCAGACTCAATCGAAGACACAAAGGTAAAAAAAAAATTATAAACTGAGTTGAACGAGTTATTGAAGTTAAGTAAAATGAATATTGAAATGCAGCAAACAGTATCTTATACTCAGTATCCAGAACAAGGCTTGTAAAAACTTAGAAGGATGAATTTAGATCCATTCCAGATCAGAAAATTAATAATAATTGTTAATTACATTAGTGCTAAATGTCCTCTGACTTTAACTGTTCTGACTTGTCCGGCGTATCCAGCAACTGCTGGTGAAGACTGGTTTGATATTCTTTTAGCTTTTCAACCGTTCGGAAGATCTGAAACCGTTCCGAAGGTTTACTTACACAAAACCATCTTTTTTGCTATAACATATTCTCCTGCAGTTAGTTGATATAGATAAACTCCTGTAGGTAAGGACTGTCCATTTTCATCTGTTCCGTTCCAGGTAATAGAGAGGGTGTGACCAGGAGAGGGTGAGACAATGAGAAATTCTTTCACTTTTTGACCTTTGACATTATAAATTTCAATCAGCCAAGGCTGACAAGTTTGCATTTGTTCGCTTTGTTGGTTTTGTTCGTTGCTAAATATTATTTCAAATTGAATACTCGGGTTAAAGGGATTAGGATAAGATATTAAACTAAAATCAGGTTTGTCCAGTAATTGATAATCGGTTTGAGTTGGAAGCTCAAAAAGTTCCTCAAGATCAAAGATTGTTGGTTCCAATGTATAAGCCGGTTCTCCTGTCCTTGCTGTAGACCATTTTACAATATTCTGTGTAGGAACATATTGGATTGTATGAAGATTATTATTTACACCTCCAGCTCCTATTGTAATATTCCAATTTCTTTGAATTGATACTTGTGTACTCACATTGAGTGAATCTGCAAATTTTTGATATCTATCACAATATACAGGAGTATATAAACTTCTGAAATGATTCGTAGCAACTAAATTATCACCTGGAATCATAGTATTATCAAATGAATCACGAGTAACAACTCCATTTTGATTGTTACATTCGATTATCAAAGCATCCGGATTTTTCACACAATGTGTTATGGTTCCACTCAAATGAGCGTTATCTTCAACAGCCTGGATAATATCATTTATATCACATTCAGAATCTTCATTGTAATCATCAACTTCTAAACCGTTCCTCAGAGATAAAAAAATTGGATGCAGGTTTTCTTCATAAGGATGTGTATTTATATTACCTACATTTAAAAAGACTGCTGTTCCCTGCTCATTTATTCCAGAGAGAGCTCCAATCATACCTGCAAATGTAAAAGATAACCATTTCACCTCATTTTCCTCATCAGGAAATTGCACTACCAAAAGATGATTAGCTAACAGAGTTGGATGTGGCTCCCAATCCATGTTTCTGGTAATTACTAAATCTCCATTTAACTGTGGATCATCCTGTGTACTTTCTCCCCAACTGGATAAGCTGGAACACCCAAATTCATTCTCTATGTCTATATTAAGTAAAACCAAAGCTGATAAATCAACAATAGAATTGGCTAAGAGTAAATCAATTTCATCTAACTCTATATCCAAACCTTCACAGTATAAATCAACTCCAGAGTCGATCATTCCGTTAATCATACCTTCCGCTTCAGTAATATACTTATCTTCAACTACAAAATTGCTGAGAAAATAATTTCTGCTATAATTATAAAGAATAACACTGTTCATTAGAATACTTTCAATAAAATATTCAACAGCAACCTGTCTGATCTGCTCTCCCAGCAGATAACCATAAGCATATCCACGTTCATAGTGAGTTCCCCAGACCTTTAATATCTTTTTACCATCTACAGTAAGTGTATCACCATTTACAGTCTGAGAAAATGAAAAAGCAGATATCGATAAAATGAAAACAATAATTATTAATTTTTTCATAACTTTTACCTCTCAAAATTTTTATTAGAATTTGATTATTAAATCCTCTAATTTTCTTTTAGGAACGTGATGAACACCATCTTTATCACGCCAGTATTTAATATCCGTTTTGACATCTTCAATAACAACTTTTTCTCTTGGTTTTCCCAAAGCTATTATAAGTGGTATATCATACTCCTGCGGGATATGGAATAATTCCCTTAATTTATCTCTTTTAACTGATCCGAACATACATCCACCAAATCCTTTTTCCACAGCTCCTAATAATATTGATTGAGCCGCAATACCAACATCAGCCAAAATATATGTTCCTTTACTATATGTCAATAATACGATATACGCAGATGGTTTTTCGCTCTCAACAGGTCCATCCCAATCTTTGAGACAACCTGCCCAACTCAGACAAGAAAATATCTTATCATTTTCTTCTTCTGTATTACATAACATAAATCTAAGTGACTGTAGATTAGCTGCTGAAGCAGAATTCCTGGCTAAATCCACAAGTTCTTTTAGCTTTTCCAGGGAAATTGTCTCATCCTGGTAAAAGCGTCTATAACTTCGATTTTTTAATATTAAATCTTTTAACATATTCAACTCCTTTTCAGGTTTTTATCATTTAACCTAGATAATGCAGTAGAAATTTTTAAATAGCAGCATTCTTTTATGTGTGAGTGAATTATAAAATTGTTTCTGAATATCTTTATGATATGCAGATAAATTTTCTAACCCATCACCCTATAAAATATTACCACTCTTTATTAAACCTCTACGGCATTACCTGGGTTTAAATAAAAAAACCACCCCGACAGTCAGGGTGGCTCAATAAGCCTAGAGCTTAACTGTTTATATTAAATATTTTTTAGATTAAATTTAATATCGTATTTCTGATAATTTCTATCGCCTGATATAATTCTTCCTTAGTAATAACAAGAGGTGGAGCAAACCTGATAATATGTTGATGTGTGGGTTTTGCCAGTAACCCATTTTCCTTGAGTTTTACACATATATCCCATGCTTCAAAATTATTAGTAGGCTTTATCACAATAGCATTTAAGAGACCTTTTCCTCGAACAGTCTCAATCAAGGAAGATTTGATTTTTCTCATTTCTGTCCTGAAAATTTCACCCAGTTCAGCAGCCTTTTGAATCAGATTTTCTTCTTTTATAACTTCCAGAGCAGCTTTTGCTACAACACAGGCAAGCGGGAAACCTCCAAATGTAGAACCATGTTCTCCAGGTTTTATAACTAACATTATTTCTCTTGTGGAAAGAACGGCAGATATGGGCAGAACACCACCTGAAATGGCTTTTCCAAGAATTAATATATCTGGTTTAACATTGGAATAATCACAGCAAAGAAGCCGACCGGTTCTGGCAATTCCAGTCTGTACTTCATCAGCTACAAAGAGAACATTATGCTTCTTACAGAGATCATAACACTTCTTTATATAATTTTCATCCGGGACATTAACTCCAGCTTCACCTTGGATGGGCTCTACAATAAACGCACAAACATTATACCCGTTTTCTTCAAGTACTTTTTCTAAAGCTGAAGTATCATTGTAAGGTATTATCGTTATTCCAGGCAAAAATGGACCGAAATTATTGTTACAATCAGGATCGGTTGAAGCTGAAATTGCAGCAATCGTTCTTCCGTGGAAGTTTCCTTCTGCAAAAATAATTACAGCTTTGTCAGGCTTAATTCCCTTTTTTTCATAACCCCATTTACGGGAAAGTTTCATAGCTGTTTCTACACCTTCAACACCTGTGTTCATAGGAAGTACCATTTCATAACCGAAAAAACCGGTTACAAATTTCTCATACTCACCCAGTTTATTATTAAAAAAAGCACGGGAAGTTAATGTTAAAATTTTTGCCTGCTCAATCAGGGCATTGATTATTTTCGGATGACAATGCCCCTGATTAACAGCAGAATATGCTGAGAGAAAATCAAAATATTCGTTTCCTTCCGGATCCCAGACTTTAGCTCCCTTTCCCCTGGCAATAACGACAGGAAGCGGGTGATAGTTATGAGCACCATAAGTTTTTTCCAATTCCATAGCTTCCTGACTACTTATGTTAACGTATTCTAATTTTTTCCCCATATCTTCTCCTGAAATTTTTATTATTCTTTAGTCCTCTATTTTCTTAGATATCATAGATGTCAATTTTTTTTCAGCTAAACGAATCCCCAACCTGCTTTAGAATATGCGGAGTTCAATTCTTCATCATTCAAAAGGTCAACCGAATTAGAATTTCTACCTGCCCTGATAGATATCGGAGTTTAAGAGACCTTTGGTTGGAAGGTTATATAAAGACACTTTTTGAATGTAAAATATGAATTAAATTTTCCCTAAAAAAATGTGTGACGCGTTTGCCATTTATGGCACATTTTCCGACATATATGGCACATATATATAAAAGGATTTCCATAAAAAAACTAATTCTTTTTTTACAATTTTATTTTAGTTAGTATCATAACTAACTATAAAATATACA
>JAUXFF010000227.1 GCA_030620155.1 Candidatus Cloacimonadota bacterium
GCTTCAGGTGTCTATTTCTATAAAATGAAAGCTGGTAGATATACCAGTACCAAAAAAATGATCCTGATGAAATAAGCTTCGCATTTCATGGGACAGGTCCTGATGAAATAGACTGAAAGTTAATATAAAACTCCTGGCTATTGATAGTTTTCAATAGCTGAGGATTACAAAGGACATCCGGTTGTTGCCGGATGTCCTTTTTTCTTATTATGAAGGTTGTTTATATTTTCTTATAACTCCTAAATAATTTAATAATTTCTATTTTAAAATACTAACTTTTCCCAGTTCATTAAATTATAAAGAGTCCCATAACACAGGTGAGACTCATAGAATACAAAAATAGAAACCATTGAAATGGTTACAGGCTGTTGACAAAGTACAATTGACTAGTATGTTATGTAGAACTTTGATTTAAATGAAATTGTCATGGTGAGCGGAGTCGAACCATAATTGTCTAATTATTAGTGTGTTAAGCCCTTCGACTACGCTCAGGGTGACATATATAGTTCTGCATCTGATAACAAGATTGCTGGCAAACCAAGGTTTGTCAGCAATCTCAAACCATTGAAATGGTTATTGTAGGTGGATTTGTTTAATTTTACCCTCTTCTAATAATATTCTTTATGTCTTCTATTAATAAACCAATTAATTTATATTTTTTTGTGATATGCAATCTTTTTCTAAAAAATGATTGACAACGATTACATTAATTTACGTATTATATATTGAAATAAAAAATAGTCTAAAAGAGAAAATTGGAAAAAGTTAATTTCGTAAATTAAGCTAATTACATACTGAAACGTTAATTTCGAAATTTAGATGGTTAGTTAAAAGATTTTCGAGGGTTGTTTACAATTATTAAGGAAAACTATGTCAGTCATAAAAGAGTATCTTTTTTATTAACATGTTTATTATAAAAAACAAAATAAGGAGGAAATTTATTATGAAAAACAAAAACATGCTGATCTTTGTTATTTCAGCACTCTTATGTTTACCAATTTTTCTGTTTGCCGATACTGAGACCGAACCTAATGACGCCTGGGATGCTACCGGTGTTCTTGAAGTTGAAAATGGAGTACATGACGGTGAAATTAATCCTGGTTCAGATGAAGACTACTGGGCTTTTCAGGCTTCAGAGGGTGATTTCGTTGAAGTTTCAACAGTAGGATTAACAACTCTGGACACAAAACTCTGGATCTATGACACTGATGGTGTTACAGAACTGGAATACAATGATGATTTTGGCGGGTTACAATCTTATGTTTCTCATACTATGGATGAAGATGGAACGTACTATTTCAGAGTTGGTTCCTGGAGCAACAACACCGGTGCCTATGGAGTAGAATTAAGCGGTGCTAATCTTCCTGTACATTATGATAACGACCTGCAGGCAAGATGGGTTACAGGGGATGCTAATCCCGTTGAGGGTGTAGAATCCATCTATGAGGTTATGGTCAAGAATCCGGGTATTTTAGCACAATCAGGCACTAATTACACTGTAAAGCTTTTCCTGGAAGGTGATATAGAAATTGGTACTGCACCCGGAGAGGATATCGATCCGGGAGAGCAGATCGGAATTGATATTCCATGGACTCCTGCAGCCCCAGGTGAAACCTATGTTTATGGCTATGTTGATTTTGCTGCTGATGAATATCTTGATAATAATACAACATCTGATTTCCCTGTTAACGTTCAGGCGAATTATGACCTCGTAGGTGTAAGTGTTACCGGGAATGCAATCCCAACCGAAGGAATAGAATCAATTTATACAATTACAGTTTTCAATCAGGGAAGTGATGTGGCTGACACTTATACAGTAGAACTTTATCTTGAAGGTGATATCTTTATCGGTTCTGTTGCTGGTACAACCATTAACTCTGGTGAAACGATTGAATATGATATTCCCTGGACTCCACCCGCCTCCGGTGTTACGTATCTCTATGGTTATGTAGATTATGCATTAGACGAAGATAATATAAACAACACTACCCCATACTTCGATGTAAATGTTCAATCTGCAGGTACAATAGTTGTAAGTGTGGGAGATGGGACCGGCACTTCATACCAGATCCCAGCTAATTTCTTCTACAGGAGCAGTCTTTCAGAATGCTGGTACTACCCGGAAGAGATCGATTTTGGTGGTCTTATCACCCAGGTTGGTTATCATACAAACTGGGTCACTGATTTAAATGATATGCCAATAAGAATCTGGATGGGTGAAACCACGCAACCACAAGCCTTAGTCGGCTGGATCCCTGCCGGAGACCTGACCCTCGTATTCGATGGTACAATTGACCTGCCACCAGGTGATAATAATATCCTGTTCCCGCTCGATACATTCTTTGGATATAGTGGTGCCAATAATCTGGTGGTTATGGTTCAAAGACCCATGGATACCCAATATTACCCCAGTTCGAACACCTGGTATATTACTAACGATGTTTTCCATCCAGCC
>JAUXFF010000015.1 GCA_030620155.1 Candidatus Cloacimonadota bacterium
GTATTGTTAGTTTTGTTAGTTGCTAAAAAAAGAAAGAAGGGAAAAGTTCGTATTGTTAGTTTTGTTAGTTGCTAAATAGAGGTTTTATATGAAAATTGCTGTAATCGGTTCAGGTGGTAGGGAACATGCTATAGCCTGGAAATTATCTCAAAGTAAAAAAGCTGAAAAAGTATTTGTTCTTCCCGGGAATGGAGGAACTGAAAACAATATTCAGGTAAATGTTAATGATTTCGCAGAAATTAGGAAATTCTGTGAATCTGAAAATGTCGGATTAATCTTAGTAGGTCCCGAAGACCCTTTGGCAAACGGAATTGTAGATTTTTTCAAAGATTCGGAGATTTTAGTTTTCGGACCGGATAAAGCAGCAGCTCAATTGGAAGGTTCAAAAATATTTGCTAAGAAATTTATGAAGAAATATGGAGTTGCTACAGGAAAATTTTGGGAGTTTAATTGCCACAAAAAAGTACAAAATGAAAATTTACAGGATGTCACACTGAGCGGAGTCGAAGTGCAAGAAAGGGATGCTTCAAAAACAATTAAGCAACTAAATGGAAACTGTGTTATTAAATACGATGGACTTGCAGCTGGTAAAGGTGTTTACGTTTGCTCTACAATTAAAGAAGCGGAAGATGCATTAATTGAACTAAAAGAAAAATACGGGGAAGAAGTTCCATTCTTAATTGAAGAAAAATTAGTTGGATCTGAGCTTTCTATTCTAGCATTTACCGATGGAGAAAACTACCAAGTATTACTTCCATCTCAAGACCACAAACAGTTATTAGACGGTGATAAAGGTCCTAATACAGGTGGTATGGGAGCATTCTGCCCGGTTCCGTTTTACACAGACGACCTGAAGCGGCAGATTGAGAATGAAGTTATCAGACCGACGATCAATGGATTAAAGGAAGAAAATTTCAATTATAAAGGTGTAATATATTTCGGTCTGATGATAACTGAAAATGGTACTAAAGTGCTGGAATATAATGTTCGGCTCGGAGATCCGGAAACGGAAGTTATTCTACCAGCTTTAAAAAGTAATTTTCTCAAACTTATCTTTTCCTGCTTTGATGGTAGTCTGGAAGATTATAAAATGGAATTCAATGACGGATATTTTGTTGATGTGGTTTTAACTTCAGGTGGTTATCCAAAAGCCTACAAAAAAGGAATTGAAATTTGTGGACTTAAAGAAAATAAAGATGAGTTGATTTTTCATGCAGGCACGAAAAAAGAAGAAGACAAAATTCTTACAAATGGTGGTAGAGTTCTTAATATTGTCGCTCGCGGTGAGACATTAGATAATGCCATCGAAAATGCTTATAAGAAGTGTAATTTATTTTACTTTAAGGATGTGTTTTATAGGAAGGATATTGGGAGAAGGGATTTCAGGATTTAATTATGTATTGGAAAAATGTATTAAAATCTAATGTAACAACAATAGATGAATTACAAAATTATATAGATTTAGATCCAAAAGAAAAAAGCCTCCTGAAAAAGGTAGTAAAAAGACATCCTATGAGTATTACAAAACATTATTTATCCTTGATAGATTTTGAAAATCCGGACGATCCGATCAGAAAAATGATCATTCCATCTGTCAATGAATTAGATTTAACTGGTTCTTATGATACAAGTGGAGAAAAAAGTAATACAAAATTCATCGGGTTTCAGCATAAGTATTCTCAAACTGCTTTGATTTTATCTACTCATCGTTGTGCAAGTTATTGCAGATTTTGTTTCCGAAAAAGGATGGTCGGAGTATCTTCAAGAGAAATATTTCGTAATCTCGAAAGAGCCAAAAAGTATATTAATCATCATCAGGAAATCAATAATGTTCTGGTAACCGGCGGTGATCCGTTAATGCTTTCAACAAAAGTAATAGAAAAATTTCTGAATAGATTTACAAAAATCGAACATCTTGATTTTATCAGGTTCGGTACTAAAACTCCTGTTTTTTTACCGCAAAGAATTTTGGAAGACAGCAAATTGCTTTCCGTTCTGAAAAAATATTCTAAAAGAAAGCAAATATACTTTGTTCTGCAAATCGACCATCCGAAAGAAATTACAAAAGAACTTCAAGCAGCAGTTAAGAAGTTGCAATTATCCGGGATTATTTTAAATAATCAAACGGTTTTAATGAAAGATATCAATGATAAACCCGAAGTATTAGCGGAACTCCAAAATATGCTCGTAAAAGTCGGAATTAATCCATATTATGTTTTTCAATGTCGTCCCGTAAAAAGAGTTAAACAGCATTTTCAAATTCCGTTATCTAAAGGTTATCAGATTGTGGAGAAAGCAAAAACTATGATGAGTGGACACAGCAAAAGATTCAAATATGTAATGTCTCACAGAACGGGTAAAATTGAGATAGTTGGAATAAAAGATGAGGAGATTTATTTTAAATATCATCAAGCCAAGGATATTAGAAATCAAGGGAAATTTTTTAAAAAGAAACTAATAGAATCTGCAGGCTGGTTGGATGAATTAAGATGAGAATGTTATGAAAAAGAAAATTATCATTATGATCTCAGGTCGCGGCAGTAATATGAAAGCGATCGTGGAAAATGTGCAAAACGGAATATTGAAAGACCTTTGTGATGTTATTGTGGTTTTCTCTAATAAAATTAATGCTCCCGGACTGGAAATCGCAGAAAGTTTTGGGCTCAATACAAAAGTAATAGAATCCAAAGGGAAAAAACGTTCAACTTATAATGCACTTTTATATGAGTATTTAAACTCCTTAGATCCGGATTACATTATCCTTGCAGGTTATATGAAGATTATCAGTTCTGATGTTGTTCAGAGGTTTAGAAATAGAATTATTAATATTCATCCTGCAGATACTACTATGCATCAAGGCTTGCACGGTTATGAATGGGCATTTGAAAACAAACTTGAAAAGACTAAAATCACAGTCCATTTTATAGATGAAGGACTCGATACGGGAAATGTAGTCGCAAAAAAAGAAGTGGATATTTCTGATTGCAGAACTATCGAAGAAGTTGAGCAGAAAGGATTAAAAGTCGAGCATCAGTTTTACAGTGAGTGCTTGAGAGAAATATTTAAACCTTGAAAACGGTTACCTTCAGAGGTTCTCTTTCAAATAAACCTTTTCAACGGTTCATGAAATGTTTAGGTTAGACCGTCTCGGTCTGATAGGAGAATCGAGACGATTATCAAGAAAATGTATGGTTCAATCGGGACGATTGAACCAACTGATGAATTATCAGAATGCAAAAATGAAAGTGATTCACGGAATTATAAGAAACAATGATGGTTCGACTAAGCCTGTCCTGAGCGATGCCGAAGGGCTCACCATGACATTACTTTTGAGTATATTAAATACTGTCATCCTGAGCTTTACCCGCCTAGGTGGGGGAGTCGAAGGATGAATTTCAATTAGTTAAATTTAGTAATTACCTACGTGCTCTCCGCCTGCCCGGCGTAGCCTTGGCGAAGACTGGTGTGCTCTGCGGTTAAAAAGAAAATATGAAAAAAATTGCAATAGTAGATTTCGGTGGACAATACACCCATCTCATCGCACGCAGAATCCGTGATCTGGGTGTTTACAGCGAGATTGTTCATCCGGAAAATTTTGACGCAATTGAGGATATCGTTGGAATAATATTCTCCGGAGGACCGCAATCTGTGAATGCTGAAGATGCATTCAGAATAAATCTTGATGTTCACAATAACAACATTCCTATTCTGGGAATTTGTTACGGACATCAGCTTCTGGCAAAAATGGTTGGTGGAGAGATCGAGAGCGGAGAAAACAAAGAATATGGATTCACTTCAATAATTTGTGATAATATAAATTCCGTACTTCTTGAAAATATTGAGTCCAGACAAAAAGTTTGGATGAGTCACGGTGACCATGTTTCTAAACTTCCTGAAAATTTCAAAATAACCGCATCTTCCAAATCTGTTATAATTGCAGCATATGAATCAAAGGATAAAAAATATTTTGGATTCCAGTTCCATCCTGAAGTTACCCATACCAAAAACGGAATGAAAATGCTGGAAAATTTCATCAGGTTGTGTACAAATGAACATAATTGGAATGTGAAGAATTTTAAGGAATCACTGATTAACGAAATTAAAATTCAAGCTGGAGATAAGAAATTAATCCTTTTACTTTCCGGTGGAGTTGATTCTCTCGTTGCTCTTGAACTTTGCATTCAAGCAGTTGGGAACGAAAATGTCTATTCCATTCATGTTGATACCGGATTCATGAGATTGAACGAATCAACAGAGATAATGGAACATTTTGATAAACTCGGTTTCAAAAATATCAAGATAATTGATGCCGAAGAACAATATTTAAATGAATTAAAAGGTGTTGTAAAACCGGAACAGAAACGAATGATCATAGGGAAATTATTTGTTGATATTGCAAATAAAGAGCTTTCAAAACTACCCAAAGATGAAGAATGGCTTCTCGTTCAGGGAACGATTTACCCTGACACTATTGAAAGTGGTTCCACTGATAAATCTGCAAAGATCAAGACACATCATAATCGGGTTGATGAAATAGAAAAATTACTCCGTCAGGGAAAGATAATTGAACCAATAAAAGAACTGTATAAAGATGAAGTTCGCAAACTGGGTGAAGAACTCGGACTTCCTTATAAGCTTGTTCATCGTCATCCGTTTCCCGGTCCGGGACTAGCAATAAGAGTTATTTGTTCGGATATTACAAAACCTCAAGATAATGTTACAAAAGAAGAAGCATTTATGAACGAGATACTCTCAGAATTCAATATGGAAGGTATAATTCTTCCTATTAAAAGTGTGGGAGTTCAGGGAGATTTCCGAACTTATCATCATCCTGCTGTTGTATGGTTCACAAAGGATGAAAATAGATCCTGGCAAAAAATAAATGAATGTTCTTCTAAAGTGATAAATAAATTAAAAACCATAAACAGGCTTATTTTATCTTTGATTCCTGTCGGAGATTTGAATATCGGGAAACTTTTTTTAGAAAAACATAACTTGGATGAGCTGAGGGAAGTTGATGCAATTTTAAGGAAAAAGACAGATACAATAAAAGAGATCTGGCAAATGCCGGTTGTGCAATTACCTCTGCGAAATTCCGAAAACAAACTGTGTTATGTGATGCGTCCTGTCTGCTCACAGGATGCAATGTCAGCAGATTTCTATGAAATGGATTTTGATTATTTGAAAGATATTATTTCTGAGGTTCAAAAAAGTGAAAATGTTGGTGATATTTTCTATGATATTACAACCAAACCACCCGGAACTATTGAGTGGGAGTGATTTGGAGTGCAATCCGGCAGCTGCCGGATTGCAAAACGACAAAGTCATTTTTTTAGAGAAGAATACAAAATATCACGCCTGCCCCGTAAATACGAAGTATTTGTTGAGGGGATATTTTACTCCAAACCTCCCTCGTCTGAGACAAAATTTATTTCCCTTTTTCCTTTATGATTTCTTCTTCAATGCTTTTTGGAAGTGATCTATATTCACTGAATTCCATTGTGAAATCTGCTTTACCCTGGGTTACTGATCTGAACTGTGTAGCTAGACCAAAGGTTTCAGAGAGTGGCATTTCCGAATCAATACGTGTAAAATTATCGTCAATAACCGTATCTGAAACGAGTCCTCTGTTCTGGTTAATTATTGCCATGATATTCCCACGGAATTCAGATGGAGTTTCCACAGAAACTTTCATTACAGGCTCCAGAATTATTGGTTTAGCTTTATGGTAATTCTCCCTGAAGGCAGCTCTTGTTGCGATTTCGAAGGCAAGTTGCGAGGAGTCAACATCGTGGAAATTACCATCATCTAAAACCATTTTTACTCCAACAACCGGGAATCCAGCAAGATCTCCTTTTTCTAATAAAGAGAAAAATCCTTTTTCACAACCGGGAATGAATTGGCTGGGAATATTACCTTCTCGGACCTTATCTTTAAATACATTTTCATCTTTTCCTGAATGAGTTAAAATCCCCTTAACACGTGCAAATTGGCCGCGTCCTCCGGATTGTTTCTTATGAATATAATCAAATTCAACTGCCTTGGTAATGGTTTCTCGATATGAAACTTGAGGTTCACAAACTTCCAGGTTAAGACCATATTCTCTTCTGATCCTCTCGATATACACATTTAAATGTAGTTCACCCATACCAAGGACTATTATTTCGTTGGTTTCTTCATCAATATGAGATTTAAATGTGGGATCTTCTTTAGTGAATCTTGCCAGTGCTTTGGAAAGTTTATTCTGATCCTTAATATCTTTAATACCTAACGCAAACGATATAATGGGTTTTGGAACATAGGATTCGCGCATTGTATAGTTGTTGTCTCCGCCATTAAAAGTATCTCCCAAAGCACAGTCAACTCCAAACAGAGCCACAATGTCACCTGTACTTGCACTTGTAATATCTTCCATATTATCAGCATGCATTTTTACAAGTCGTCCCACTTTTATTTTATTTCCTGTTCTTGCATTCATCAGATTAGATCCTTTAGATATCGTTCCCTGATAGATCCGCAAGTATGTAAGTTGACCATATTGTTGATTTTCTAATTTGAATGCTAGTGCAACAGTTGGTAGTTCAGGATCGGATACAAGTATTATGTTTTTCATGTCATCGTCTTTATCATGAGCAATATTTTCAATTTCTGTTGGATCAGGAAGATATCGAACAACCGCATCCAGAAGTAATTGAACGCCTTTGTTCTTAAACGCGGAGCCAATAAAAACAGGTGTCATCTCCATAGCAATCGTAGCCTTTCTTACTGCTTCAATGATCATCTCTTCAGTTTCATTTCCTTCTAAGAAAGCCTCTGCCAGATCATCGCTGAACATAGAAACAGCATCGATCATCTCTTCGCGCATTTCCTCTGTTTTATCTATATATTCGGTAGGGATCTCAGTTTCCTTTACCTGTTCTCCTTTGGGTCCTACAAAGTATCTGGCTTTTCGGGAAATGAGGTCAATAATGCCTTCAAAGTTTTCTTCCAGTCCGATAGGGATCTGCATTAGAACTGCATTATGATCTAGTTTCTCACATAGCTGATCTCTAACTTTTTCCGGATCCGCACCGGTTCTATCTAATTTATTTATGAATGCAATGTGGGGAACTTTGTATCTTTTCAATTGTCTGTCGACAGTAATCGATTGAGATTGAACTCCACTAACTCCACAGAGAACAAGTATTGCACCATCCAATACGCGAAGTGCATTTTCTACTTCGATCGTGAAATCAATATGTCCTGGAGTATCGATAACGTTAAGGTCATGACCTTTCCATCTTACATTTGTGGCAGCGGATGCGATAGTGATCCCTCTTTCCTTTTCAAGTTCCATAGAATCCATGGTTGCTCCAACACCGTCTTTTCCCCGAACTTCTCCAATACGATATATTTTATTACAATAGTATAATATTCGTTCTGTTAATGTTGTTTTTCCGGAATCTATGTGAGCACTGATGCCGATATTTCTAAATTTTTTAATATCCATTCTATTACCTCTTTTCTTCTCAATATTAATTATTCATTTGAAGTTTAGCAAACTGAAAAATAAATATTTATAGAATTAATAACTTGATTTATTAATCATTAGAACCATAAATTTTATGTTGGCTTATTATTCAAGAGAAATTTTGAGGATCAGGATCGAAAAGATTTCCGACAAAGGAAAAAGTGGCTTCTCTTATCAATTCACTCCAGAAGGTTCTATCATTTTTCAGTATAATCTTTCCATTCTTCCCAAATTTAAGCTGAAGGATATAGACCAATTTTTTAACTAATAATCCCGACTCGGCGCCTATCAATCTCTTTTAGCAGCTTTTTCCGCATTCGAATGCTCTGGGGAGTTATTTCCAGAAGCTCATCATCTGCGATGTATTCCATTGCCTGTTCCAGGCTGAAGATTCTGCGAGGAATCAGTTTAATGGCCTCATCAGAACCAGAGGCTCGGATGTTAGTAAGCTTCTTCCCGCGACAGACATTCAGTATCAGATCATTTTCGCGAGTATGCTCACCAATAATCATACCTTCGTATATTTCGGTTCCCGGATCTATAAACATGATACCTCGCGCCTGGAAACTAAATAGAGAGTAAGCCGTGGAAACCCCTGTTTCCATGGAAACCAAGGCACCCCGACGTTTCTTCTTATCCATTTCACCTTTATAGAATTCATACTCATAAAAACTGTGATTAATAATTCCCGTTCCTCTGGTTTCTGTTAGAAATTCATTACGGAAACCAATCAAACCACGGGCAGGAACTTTGAATTCCAATCTGGTGAAACCATCATTTCCGGGGATCATATCGATCATCTCACCCTTACGAACTCCCAGCATTTTGATAACGGTACCTACAAACTCATCAGCCACATCGATGATAGCCAGCTCGATAGGCTCCGTTCGCTTACCATTGAGCTCACGGTAGATTACTTTAGGTGTGGAAATCTGGAATTCATAGCCTTCCCGTCGCATATTCTCGATAAAAATAGAAAGTTGAAGTTCCCCCCTGCCTTTCACCTTGAAGGCATCCTTCGATTCGGTGGCTTCCACCTGAATACTGATATTGGTTTGCAGCTCTTTCTGAAGACGATCCCAGATATTTTGGGAAGTTACGTATTTTCCTTCTCTACTGGCAAAAGGAGAGTCATTTACCCTGATGGTTATAGTCAGGGTGGGAGCATCAATTTCAATGAGAGGGAGTGGCATGGGTTTGTTTTTATCAGCAACGGTTTCGCCCACATCAACCAGCTCCATACCTGCAAGAGAGACTATGTCTCCTGCAATGGCTGTTTTGGTTTCTTTTTTCTTCAGCCCATCGTAAGTGAAAACTTTGGTTATTCTATAAAGAAGCCTTTCGCCATCACGTTTCAGCAGTATAACTTCCTCACCCTGCTTTACAGTTCCATTAGTAATTTTTCCAGTCCCGATCTTTCCCAGATAGTTATCATATTCTATAGCAGAAACCAGCATTTGCAGTGGTTCTTCTCTGTCTCCTCCTGCATCTTCCACATGTTTCAGAATAGTTTCGAAAAGAGGAATCAGATTATCACTCTCATCTTCCAGTTCATATTTGGCAAAACCATCACGGGCAGAGGTATATACGACCGGGAAGTCCAGCTGTTCATCGGTTGCTTTCAGTTCTACAAAGAGGTCGAAAATCATATCCAACACTTCGGAGGGACGACAATTGGGTCGATCAATTTTATTTATTACAACAATTGGCTTCATACCCAATTCTAGAGATTTTTTCAATACGTATTTTGTTTGAGGCATGGGACCTTCAAAGGCATCCACCAAAAGCAAAACGGAGTCCACCATCTTCATGATGCGTTGAACTTCTCCACCGAAATCGGAGTGCCCGGGAGTATCCACGATATTAATCTTGTAATCTTTATAGTAAAGGGAAGCATTTTTGGAAAAAATAGTAATCCCACGTTCCTTTTCCAAATCGTTAGAATCCATTACTCGTTCTGCCACCTCCTGGTTTTCGCGGAATACTCCTGTCTGGTGCAAAGCACCATCAACCAAAGTGGTTTTTCCATGATCAACATGCGCTATTATGGCTATGTTTTTTATCTTATTCATAAGATATTACTCCTTACTAAAAAATGTGAGATTCTGATATTTGCTTAAAATAAATAAGCTGAGAATTGCACAACGAAATGACGGATATTACAGTTTCCAAAATCTCGAACCTACAGCTTCCAAAGTAGCTGTATCGGTTTATAATTCACTTAAAATCTCGAACCCACAAGATAAAATGTGACATCCCAAATTTTAGAGTTTAGCCGTCAATAGAATTATTATTTTGCAGGCAATTCGATTGATTTCTCTACTTTTTTCAATAGTATTATTGACACATTTCTCATTATGAAAATATCTGCAGTATGAAAAAGAAAATTATTTTTGAAGGTTATTTAAATATTGCCCGAAATCATCCACCTGTTCTGTGGACGATCCCATTTGATAACGGTCGTGACTTTTATGAATTCCCGAAAGATCTGATCTTGAAATATCATCTGAAGAGCGGAGCTCGAGTGAAATGCGAGATCGAAGATGGAAAGATTAACAAGATTATTACTGTCTGCGATTTGAAACCGGAGGATTTTGCAACGAGAGCAGATTTTATCAAATTGCTTCCTGTCAATCCTACAGAAAAATTTGATTTTGGCTCCTCCGAATCTGTATCCATCAGGATTCTTGATTTGATAGCTCCGATTGGTAAAGGAACCAGAGGACTCATCGTCTCTCCTCCCCGAGCAGGAAAAACTATGTTGCTGGAGGCTATTGCCAACGATCTACATCGCATTGATCCCAATCTCAAGGTTATCATTCTTCTCATCGATGAACGTCCGGAAGAAGTAACTTCATTCATTATGAATACAAAAGCTCATGTCTTTCATAGTTCTCTGGACAAGGGAACTGCTTCGCATATAGTGCTTTCCAGTTTCCTTTTAAACCATGTACGTACGGAAGTGGAATGCGGTAATAACGTCGTGATACTGATCGACAGTCTTACCAGGGTGGGGCGCGCCTACAATGCAAATGATCGTCGCTTTAATAATCGGATCATGTCCGGAGGTCTGGGCTCAGGAGCTTTGGAACTGCCACGTAAATTATTCGGTATGGCCAGAAACATTGAGAATGGCGGTTCCTGTACGATCATAGCTACAATTCTAAAAGACACCGGGTCCCGTATGGATGAGGTAATTTTCCAGGAATTTAAGGGTACTGGAAACTGCGAAATAATACTGGACAGAGAGATCGCAGAAGAAAGAGTATTCCCAGCTATCAATATCACGGAAAGCGGCACACGAAAAGAAGAGCTACTCCATTCTCTGGAAGAAATTGATAAGATTAATGCGATCAGAAGAAAACTGATCCAGGTCGATAAAGTTGCTGCCATTTTGAAGATAAAACAAATGATATCCCAATATGAATCCAATCATGAGTTGTTAAGCCCGGAATTATACTCAAAATATTAAAAATAATAATAACAGGGAATAGTGTATTTAATATCATACTGGTCTTCTAATGTGATAAATATAGATCAGGGAAAAAGAAAATTCCAAATAGAATCCAAAAAATTAATATCTTCTCTTCCTTCTGCTTTTGCTGAAATTAGTCTTTCTTTTTTTTTCTTCTGATTTTGCTTTGACAACTAAAGGTTTCTTTTTTCCTCCCATTTTTCTGAAAGCTTTTATGATCTGTTCGGCTTCAGCAAAAGGTACATTGGCAAAGGAAAAATTATCATATACTTTTATGTCTCGAATCAGGCGAGAATCTATCAATGTTTCCTTTTTTATCATATCTACCAGTTTCTTTTTCGTAATACTATTTTTATTTCCCAAAGCTATGAATAGACGTGTTGTTCCTTTTAAATCGGGGGAAGTATTCTCGACGGTTGCTTTCACACCTCTGATCTTCGCATATTTTTCGGGAGAGAAATCGTCTTTATAGGCATGAGTGAGAAGTGCTGCAATTAGCTCGTCGGGTTTGTGATTTCCCAAGAGTTCGTAGGCTATGTGCAGGTTATCACCGAAAGTTTTCATTTCGATGATCTCACTGATTTCTTCAATTATGCGTTTACGCTTCATATTGATAAGTTGTTTTACTTTCGGTATCTTCTCTTTACGTATTTCTGCGTTTGCCGCTCGTTGTATATGCATTAATTTTCGATACTCCGATGGTGTTATGAATGTGATGGCAGTACCGCGTTTTCCGGCTCTTCCGGTTCTGCCTATACGATGAACATAGGATTCTGGATCCTGTGGGATAGAGTAATTCAAAACGTGCGTAAGCTCTTGTATATCGATTCCGCGAGCGGCAACATCCGTTGCAGCTAAAATCCTGATCTTTTTTTTTCTGAATTGATCGAGTATTCTTTCTCTTTGGGGTTGGGAAATATCTCCGTGAAGTGCTGCTGCTGCGTAACCTCTGTCTGATAGAGCGTTTCCCAAATGCTGTGCTTTCAGTTTCGTTCTGCAAAAGATTAGAGCATAAAATTCTTTTTCTATGTCTATGATTCGGCACAAAGCTTCAAATTTATCGGATGAATTTACCTCAAAGTATATTTGATCCGTCAAATCGACCGTAAGTCTTTTTGCGGGAACTTTAATTTGTTCATACTCGTTCATAAAATTTTGTGCAAGTTTTACGATCCTCGGTGGCATCGTAGCGGAAAAAAGCAGCGTTCTTTTGTCTTCGTTCGTTTGGGAAAGTATCTTTTCGATATCTTCGATAAATCCCATATTCAGCATTTCATCTGCTTCATCGAGAACGAGATAAGAAAGTTGGCCTAATCTTAACGTTCCCCGCTTAAGATGATCTAATATTCTGCCAGGAGTTCCTACTACAATTTCAACACCTTTTTTCAATCTTCGCAGTTGTCCTTCGATGGATTGTCCCCCATAAACAGGTAGAATCCCGATTTCACGATTTGTACGGAATGAGATCATTTCTTCTGCAACTTGTATTGCCAACTCACGCGTAGGAGCCAAAACTAACACTTGCGTAATACCGTTCTTTTCAGTATTTTCGATTATAGGTAGTCCGAAAGCTGCGGTTTTGCCGGTTCCGGTTTGTGCCTGTCCGATGATATCTTTTTCATTTTTTAATAATATAGGGATTGTTAATACTTGTATAGGAGAAGGTATTTCAAATCCCTTTTGTTTTATTACTTCCAAAATTTTGTTTGAAAGTCCCAGATCAAAAAAGTTGTCTTTTTTTTCCATATTATTCCCAATTTAAAATCTTTTTGTTAATTGAATTCCGAAAACAAAGTGTTTAGTTTGATTCAACTTAAAGAATCCTTAACGAGATTTCTTCAAATAGTTTTAACGGGAAAAACCTGAATAAAATGCAATAAGCAGATATGCAAGTTGTTGAAAAAAACATCTCTGAAAGCTGCATTGCATTAACATAATTGTATTGCAGGATTCATTATTTGTTATTAAACTAAAAAAAGGTCATTGGACCATTTTATTAAATCAAACCATTATTAAAATTAATGACTTTATTTTTGTTTCTTTATTTTTTTTATATTATGCGGTCTGGTTTTTCCGTAAGAACTTCTGAAGATTTTACCTTTTCCAGTTCTTTTATCACCTCTTCCCATAATCTCCTCCTTGATATTTGCGTTAATCCAAATTATGCTGTATGATTGTCAAATTATTATTCTTTTCAATGCAGAATTTCGATATTTCTATATAGGTTTATGTATTGTTTGATATTGATTTTTATGGTTGACAAAATCAAGCCTCGTTTTTCTTTTCCAACAAAAAAAATAATAGAATGGAGTTTGCAATTGAAAAACATATTAGTCATGGGTGCTGCCGGACAGATCGGTTCTGAACTGGTACCTGCTCTCAGGAAAATTTATGGTAATTCAAATGTTGTAGCATCAGATATAAGAACGGATATTAATGAAGAATTTAAGAATGCCGGTCCTTATGAAATTATTGATTGTCTTGAATCTCATAAGTTAGTTCAAGCAATAGTTGAATATAAAATTGATACCGTGTATAATCTTGTTGCGCTACTTTCTGCAGTAGGGGAAGCTCAACCACAAATTGCCTGGAAAATCAATGTTGGAGGTTTGATAAATATTTTAGAAATAGCTCGTGAATTGAAGTTTGCTGTTTTTACTCCCAGTTCAATAGGAGCTTTTGGGCTTTCCACACCACATGATAATACTCCTCAGGATACGATCATGAGACCGAATTCAATTTATGGGGTAACCAAAGTCGCAGGTGAACTTCTCTGCGATTATTATTTTCAGAAATATGGAATTGATACCCGCGGAGTTCGCTACCCGGGAATTATTTCCAATGTTACTCTTCCAGGTGGCGGAACTACGGATTATGCTGTTGAAATTTATTATGAAGCAATTAAAAATAAAAAATATACCTGTAACTTAAAACCCGGAACTTACCTTGATATGATGTATATGCCGGATTGTATTCGTGCCGGAATAGAGATTATGGAAGCTGATCCTTCCAAATTGAAACACAGAAATGCTTTCAATGTTGCTGCTATGAGCTTTGAACCGGAAATGATCGCTGCCGAAATACGCAAACATATCCCCGAATTTGAAATGAACTATGATATTGACCTTGTTCGACAGGCAATTGCAGAAAGCTGGCCAAATAAAATGGATGATACCTGTGCTCATGAAGAATGGGGCTGGAAACATGAATATGACCTTCCCAAAATGACGGAAGATATGCTGAATGTACTTTCGAAAAAGTTAAAATGATTTATGATTTTCTTTGTGTCTTTGTGTCTTGGTGGCTAATCATATGATCTACGGAATCGGAATTGATATCATCGAAGTAGAGCGAGTTAAAAAGCTCATTTCCAAAAAAGATAAATATCTCAAAAGAATTTATACTGAAACTGAAATTAAATATTGTGAAAAATTTAAAAGAAAAGAGCAGGAATATGCAGGTCGTTTTTCAGCAAAAGAAGCCTTTTCCAAAGCATTGGGAACGGGAATTAGTCACGGAATTAAATTTAAAGAAATTGAGATCATAAATGATAAACTTGGGAAACCTGAAATAAGTCTTTATGCAGGAACAAAAGAGTTTTTTGAAAAAAAAGGATTAAAAAACATTTTTGTTTCGATTTCTCATCTGAAAGAATATGCAACAGCAGTGGTTGTGATAGAAAAATAAAAAAATTTAGGAGATTATAAAAAATGTCAAACATCGTTTCTTATGAAGAAAGAGAAAAAAACTTTGATTGGTCAATTTCTGAAAAGGAGCTTGGTTACAAAGACGGCGATATTATCAATATCGGCTGGTACTGCTCGGATCGGATCTGTGAAATGGGAAAAGCAGACAAACTCGCTCTCATCTGGGAAGGTTTAGGTGGAGTTGAAAAGAAATACACATTTGATGATATCCGCATTAACAGCAATAAATTTGGTGCTTTCCTCAGAGGTTTGGGAATTAAAAATGAAGATAGGATTTGTCTTTTCATGGATAAAATTCCAGAACTTTATATTGGATTTCTGGGAGTTCTGAAGATCGGTGCAATTGCTCAACCGCTTTTCTCAGCTTTTGGAGATGAATCTTTACATGTGAGATTGGATAATGCTGAAACAACAGCGATCATTACTCAAAGAAAGCACGTCGGAAAAGTGAGAAAATTATTAGAAAAAAGTCCTTATCTAAAATATGTTATTATCGTTGATCATGATGGTAAAAAACCTTTAAAAGAGAGAGAATTAACTTTTGATATGGAATCTTACGAAGAACCAAAAGATTTTGAGATTTTTCCAACAAAAGCAGAATCTGCGTCAGTTCTTCACTATACTTCCGGAACCACCGGGCAACCCAAAGGTGTGAAACATGTTCACTATTCGCTTATTTCTCAATATCTTACAACTAAATGGGTTCTCGATCTTCAAGAAGATGATATTTACTGGTGTACTGCAGACCCGGGCTGGGTTACCGGAACTTCTTATGGAATTATAGGTTGCTGGAGTTTGGGAATCACTCAATGTGTATTGGATACCGGATTCTCTGCAACTTCCTGGTATGAATTTATTCAAAAGCGCAAAGTTACAATGTGGTATTCTGCTCCAACTGCTATTCGTTCTCTTATGAAAGCTGGAGATGAGGTTGTGAAGCAATACGATCTTTCTTCACTCCGTCACCTGGCAAGCGTTGGCGAACCGCTTAATTCAGAAGCTGTTATCTGGTCGGAAAAAGTTTATGGAATAGCTTTTCAGGATAACTACTGGCAAACAGAAACAGGGTCAATAATGATTGCTAATTATCCGGGAATGAAAGTTAAACCCGGCTCAATGGGAAGACCATTTCCCGGAATTACAGCAGCAGTTGTGGATTCAAAAACATTTGAACCTTTATCTGAACCTGGAAAAATCGGTCTTATTGCTTTCAGACCCGGCTGGCCTGCAATGATGAGAACATATTGGGAAAACGAAGAAACATATAAATCTAAATTCAAAAACGACTGGTATCTACCCGGTGACCGTGCAAGTATTGATAAAGAAGGTTATTTCTGGTTTGTAGGTCGTGACGATGATGTGATAAATACTGGTGGTCATCTTGTAAGTCCATTTGAAGTGGAATCTGCTCTTTTAGAACATGAAGCTGTAGCTGAATCTGCAGTGGTAGCGAAACCGGATGAAGTAAATATGGAAGTTGTGAAAGCTTTTGTAACTTTGAAAGCCGGCTATAAACCTGACGATATGCTTGAACTCAGCATAATGAACTTCATACGAAAAAAACTATCTCCTCTGGCAATGCCACAGGAAATAGAGTATGTGGATTCTCTTCCAAAAACAAGAAGTGGAAAAATTATGAGGAGACTTCTTCACGCTAAAGAATGGGGAGAAGAAATCGGTGATACTTCCACATTGGAAGATGATGAGTAAACTCACCGCAGAGAGCACAGAGAGCGCAGAGATGAGTCAAAAAGATAGGCTGAGTAAAATTACTGAAACAATCATAGGTTGTGCTATAAATGTTCATAAAGAATTGGGTCCAGGACTTCTGGAGTCTGCTTATGAAGCTTGTTTGTTATATGATTTATCTCAGACCAAAATGAAAATCGAAAACCAAAAACCACTTCCGATAATCTATAAAAATGTGAAACTTAATTGTGGTTATCGTTTAGATTTAATAATTGAAGATGAAGTAATTGTTGAAATCAAATCAGTTGAAAAAATGTTGCCAATTCATAAAGCACAGTTGCTTTCTTATCTTAAAATATCAGGTTTAAAAGTCGGATTATTGATAAATTTTAACGTTGAACTTTTAAAAGATGGCATCATTAGAGTAGTAAATAATTACCCTGATTCTCTGCGTACTCAGCGTTCTCAGCGGTAAAGAAATTAATAAAATTAAGGGAGAAAAAAATGGAAGAAATGAAAGATGAAATTTTAGAGTATGTTATTGATGAATACATTGAAGATGAAGATGATGAAATCACTTATGATACTCCACTCATTTCCAGTGGTATTGTTGATTCTTTTTCAATGGTCTCTCTAAAGAGATTCCTGGAAGCTAAATATCAAATCTCAATTCCGGATGAAAAAGCTTCACCTGAAGCATTTGATACTGTTAATAGTATTGTGGTTTTAGTGAAAGAGTTTATCGGTTAACAACCTTGTGAATGCTTGCCCTGACGTATGTCGGGGCCTGCCATGGTGCATACCATGGGTCGCAGACCTTTGTAAGGGGAGATTAAGAGGGTTTTTCTTAACCTTTGCAATGATTGTAATTGAATTGTTATTTTTGTCATAGTGAGTGCCTGCCCTGCTACTGACGGGGAGTCGAACCGTACTGAAATTTTATTGACCCTTCGACTACGCTCAGGGTGACAATTGATTATACAAATCTGAAAACAAAGGAGTAAATTATGGGATACAGTGATAAAGTCAGAGAGATGTACAAAGAACAAATAAAAGGGATCCATGATGCAGGGATATTCAAGCAGGAGAGATTTATCCATTCTGCTCAAGCTGCTGATATCGAAGTTGAATTCCCGACAGGTTCTTCTCTGAAAAAAGTAATTAATATGTGCGCAAACAATTATCTGGGACTTTCCAGTCATCCTGAAGTCGTAAAAGCAGCTCACGAAGGACTTGATTCCCGTGGTTATGGAATGTCATCTGTTAGATTTATTTGCGGAACTCAGGATATTCACAACGAATTGGAAAAGAAGGTAACTGAATTTTTGGGAACAGAAGATACGATTCTTTTCCCATCCTGCATGGATGCAAATGCAGGTGTGTTTGAAGCTATCCTCACAGAAGAAGATGTGATGATTTCTGACCGTCTTGTTCATGCTTCTATCATCGATGGAATCAGGCTTTGCGGTGCTATGCATGATACTTTCAAGCATTCAAATATGGGACATCTTGAGAAAAAATTAATACTTCATGCTGATAAAAGATTGAAGGTTGTGATCACAGATGGAGTATTCAGTATGGATGGTGATACAGCTAAACTTGATGAAATTGTTGAACTATGTGATAAATATGATGCTATGGTTTTTGTTGATGATTCACATGCCTCTGGTTTTATTGGCAAAACCGGACGTGGAACTCACGAGCATTGCGGTGTTTTTGGAAAAATAGATATTATCACAACTACTTTTGGAAAAGCTCTCGGAGGTGCTTCAGGAGGATGTGTTTCCGGCAGGAAAGAGCTTGTGGAAATGTGCCGACAAAAAGCACGCCCTTATCTTTTCTCAAATACAATGGCCCCGGTTATTGTTGCAGGAATTTTAAAGGTTCTTGATATTTTATCTAAAAGCACAGAAAGAAGAGATAAACTGGAAGCCAATACTAAATACTGGAGAAAAGGTTTGACCGAGGCAGGTTTTATACTTAAAGAAGGTAATACTCCAATTGTACCGGTAATGCTTTTTAATGCCAAACTTTCTCAGGATATTTCCAAAGACCTATATGATGAAGGGATCTATGCAATTGGATTCTTCTTCCCTGTAGTAGCTAAAGGACAGGCAAGGATAAGAACTCAGATTTCTGCTGGACACGAAATTCATCATCTGGATAAAGCCCTTGATGCTTTCACTAAAATTGGAAAAAAATATGATATTCTTGGTAAGACAAAACAAGAGATCATCGAAATGTATGGGCTGTAACACAAACCTCAGGTTTGTGAATGTTTAACATAACTTAATTCTGACAGTTAATAAAAAAAATATCTTATGAAACAATGACCTTGCAGTTTCAAAATAATAATGTAAGGTCATTGTTTTGAGAGAATTAATGGAGAAATTATGGAAAACAAATTAGCAAATCCTGCTCCATTGGGTTTGATGGGGTTCGGGATGACAACGGTTCTTTTGAATATACACAATGCCGGTTTTTTCCCGATCAGTTCGATGATTCTGGCAATGGGGATTTTTTATGGCGGTATGGCCCAGATCTTTGCTGGAATAATGGAGTTCAAAAAAGGGAACACCTTTGGAACAACAGCTTTCACATCCTATGGTTTGTTCTGGATTTCTTTAGTCGCATTACTTGTATTTCCAAAAATTGGTTGGTCCGGTGCAACACCTGCTGGATTTATGGCATGGTATCTCTTTCTATGGGGTCTTTTCACTTTCTTTATGTGGCTTGCAACTTTTGGAACGAACAGAGCATTACAACTCGTTTTTCTTTCATTGACCATTCTTTTCTGGTTGTTGGCAATTAGCTATTGGACAGGATCTATCCTAATTGGAAAAATCGCTGGCTGGGAAGGAATTGTCTGCGGTTTTTCTGCTATATACCTGGCAATGGCACAGGTTTTAAATGAATCTCGAGGAAAAACAGTTCTGCCTATTGGTAATATCAAATAATTAATTGTTCTGATAATCCAGAGCTTTTAATTAAGGCTGATTTAATGGGAAAATTCGGAATTTTATATATAGTATCAACTCCAATCGGAAACCTGGGAGATATGACAATCCGGGGGATTGAAATATTAAAAAATGTTTCTTTAATTGGAGCAGAAGATACCCGGAATTCTGGAAAATTACTCAAAAAATATGAAATTAGAACACCAATGATAAGCTATCATAAATTCAATGAAAGATCACGAGTTGAAAAAATTCTGGGAATACTTGGAAATGGGGAAGATGTTGCTATAATTTCCGATGCTGGAACCCCAGGTATTTCAGATCCTTCTTCAATAATTGTCAGGCAGGCAATTGAAAAAAATATACAGGTTGTGACATTACCCGGTGCCACAGCTTTTATACCTGCATTAATATCTTCCGGATTGAATTGTGAGAGATTTTATTTTGTGGGATTTCTTCCTGATAAGGAAACAAAAAGAAGAGAATTATTAGAGAGTTTAGTTTTAATTAAAGATACCCTGGTTTTTTATGAAGCTCCTCATAGATTAATAAAATTTCTTATAAAAATTAAAGAGGTTTTCGGAAACAGGAAGATCGTCATTGCCCGTGAGCTTTCAAAGTTATACGAAACATACTACAGAACTACAATTGATGAAGTTCTGACAAATCCGGCTATGATAACCTTAAAAGGTGAATTTGTGATCATTGTGGAAGGTGCACAAGAAAAAGAATATTCAAATGCAGAATTGACAGAAATGCTTAAAACTGAACTAGACATAGGTAAATCGAAAAATGATGCAATAAAAAAAGTTCAGAAATTAACCGGAGTATCAAAGAATAAAGTTTATAGTTTAGCTTTAAAAATAAAAGAAAACTTAAAATAATTGACTTGAAATCAGTTTAGGAATTTCTTAAACTAAAGAAAATTTACAAGGAGAATCTTATGTTTCCAGGTGGGAAAAAAGGGATGCAGGATTTATTGAAACAGGCAAAAAAAATGCAGGAAGACCTGGCAAAAGCCCAGGATGAGCTTGCAAATATGGTTGTAGAAGGAACCTCAGGTGGCGGTATGGTGAAAGTCGAAATGAATGGAAAACACCAGGTTCTTTCACTTAAAATCGATCCTGAAGTTGTTGACACTGATGATATAGAAATGCTTGAAGACCTTATTATGGCTGCCATAAATGAAGCTCAGGATAAAATAACCAAAACCAGTGAAGATGAATTATCAAAATTTACCGGGGGAATGAAAATACCCGGTTTAACGTAATCATAACGTAACTCAAACAATCCTGTTTGAGAAAAGTTTTAACAATGAGTAAGTTGAAAGGGCACAATCAAGAACTTGTCCGGCTTTGACGGATTGATTGTGATATAGTAACTCAAACAATCCTGTTTGAGAAAGTGAATCAATTATCTTAATTAAGAAAGGACACAATCAGGAACTTGTCCGGCTTTGACGGATTGATGGTGATAAATTATGTTTCAAGGTATATTAGCTGATTTAGTACATAATTTGAAAAAATTACCTGGGATTGGGAATAAATCTGCTCAAAGATTAGCCATGTATATAATCAGCATTAAGAAGGAAAAGGCTCTACAAATAGCAGATTCAATAAAAACTGCGGTTGAGAATTATAGCAATTGTTCCATTTGTAATATGCTTACTGAAAACGATCCATGTGACTTTTGCTCGGATAAATCAAGGTCAAATAAATTACTCTGTATAGTTGAAAACACGCAGGATATTTACTTAATTGAAGAAATCCAGGAATATAAAGGAAAATATTATGTTCTGGGCAATTTATTGTCTCCATTGGATGGTATTGGTCCGGAACAAATAAATTTTCCTAGATTAATAAATTTTATTCGTTCGGAAGATATTGAGGAAATAATTTTAGCTCTTAATCCTTCTGCTGAAGGGGAAAGTACTATGAATTTTCTGGGTTCTCAACTTTCCAAATATGTTAATAAAATAACCAGGCTCTCCACTGGTTTACCATTTGGCGGTGATATTGAATATACAAGTTCATTAACTTTGAGGAATGCATTTAAAAGACGGTATTCAGTGAAGGATTAGATGATTAAAATCCTTAGAAGCAATAGAAATTTAACAAGTTTTAAAAAATTGTTAAGTTTATTAATAATTAGTACATTGTTACTATCCTGTGGTCACAAAAAAAGTCCGACAGGTGGTAAAAAAGATACTGAAAAACCAACAATTCTAAACATTTTCCCGGATGAATTCAGCGATATTGCTGATTCTAACATTGAAATTACTTTTTCCAAACCTATTGATAGAAGCACTATTTTGGCTGGTATACATTTTTATCCTATGATTTTTAAAAAGAAATTTAAATGGAATAAAAACACGTTAATAATAAAAATTTTAGAAGATCTTGAACAAAATACCAATTACTTTTTATCATTTTCAGAAAAGATAAAAGGTGAACATGGTAATAAATTAGATAAGAATTATGTTTTTATATATAAAAGTGGGAAACTGAGTAATAATCGTATTTCCGGAAATATTTCTTATGAAGATAAAACAGATATTGGAAAAGAAATAAAGCTTATATTACAAACTGCAGATTCAACTTTTATCTTATCAAAGAAACTTCAAGGGAATGCTTATGAATTGGATAATCTGAATAATATTGAGCATATCCTGGAAGCTTATATTGATAAAAACGATAATAATAAATATGATGATAGTTCTGAACCTTTTTCCCAGAGGTTGATCCCTCCTCAAAAAATTTCAAATATAGATATTGAACTTGCCTATGCAGATACAGTAAAACCATTGATTAAATCAGCAAATGTACCCTCGAATAATCAGATAGTATTAGAATTTTCCGAAACTATTTTAAAATATGATAATATTAATATTTTTACTGCAGATTCTTTGAGAATTCCTGTTCCTGTAAAAATGTTTTTTTTAAAATCAGATAAACTTTCCATAATTTCCGGAAAATTGGATACATTAAAATATGAAGTTTCAATTTTAAATTTAGAAGATAAGAAAAATAATGTTAATGTTGAAAGTAATATAATTATTATGGGAACTTCAGTTCAGGATACGATTCCCCCTGAAGTTCTATCGGTAAATCCGAGAAATGGCTCCAGTGTTAATACACTATTGCCTGAAATTGAGATCATTTTCTCTGAAATAATTTTTCAGGACAGCATCAAAGCTAAAATAATAGGTCTTGAAACCAATAAAGAAATTAGAATTAATATTATTAAAGGTGATTCTGAAAGATATTTGTTTCAATCAAATGATGAGCTTATAAACTATGCTTCTTATAAATTCATATTAGAAGCATCTGATCCGAATGGCAATAGGTTGGAAGAATTATTTGAAGTAGTTTTCATCCCCATAGTTAGATAATTTTAGATTATATTTTCTGAATTATGCCTTATGACTAAAAAATAAGATTGACATTAACATATATATTAAAATTTTTTAAAACAAATATAAAATCTGAGGAGTTATTATGAAAAAAATTACAGTTTTAGTTTTAAGTTTAACATTATCCTGTTTTCTGTTCGCTGATTTCGATTTTTATGGAAATGCCAGAATAGGATTGTGGTACCAGCAGTCTGATGAAGACTATACAGGTGAGGAAGCTCGCTGGGATATGAGTTACGATTTCTATACCAATTCCAGATTTGGAGCAACTTATGATATAGAAAATTACAATGCTGGTGTTGAATTCGGATTCAAATCCGGAGATGTAAGTTTAAGAAAAATTTACGGAGAGTATGATTTTAAGAAATTTTCATTATTAATTGGACAAACCTATACCGGATTCAGTGACTTGTCCAAACAAGCTTCTTCGGTAGATTCGGGTTTAGATGGGTGTTTCATAGGCTATGGATGTTTTTATGACAGCAGGAGTCCTATGATAAAATTTAGCTTCAAAAATGGACTATATGTTATGCTTATGGATTCTAAAAAAGACAATCCTTTTGGAGATGAATCAGTTGTTGATGCTCTTGTTCCTAAAATAAATATCGGGTATAAATACGAAAAAGATAATCTTTATATCCATCCTACATTTGGTATCAACTTTTCTCAATTTAATAAAGATTATGCAACCTGGGAAGAAGAAAACCCTGATTATGATCCTGCTGACTCTACAAGCATGGAATATATCACAAAATTTACTGATGAAGAGTTTATTTCTTATGCATTTGCTGTAACTTTCCAGTATACTGAAGGGGACATCTGTTTTAAAGCTCAAATAAATGGCGGACAGAATATTGGGAATTATGGAATGAAATCTTCTACTGTTGCTGATGCCGTCTGGGATGATGAAAAAGATGAAGTGATCGATGTAACTTCTTATGGTGGTTATGGACAATTTGGTTATAAAATAGATGATAAAACAGATATTAAAATGGGCGTTGGATATACATCATCTGAAATTGAAGATATGAAAAACCAGGATACTGGAATGAGTGCTTATTTCCAAACAAATTATAAACTATCAGATAAAATTACACTTACTCCGGAAATAGGTATATTTGATGATATGGAAGATGGTTATGGCAATGTTGAAGGTTCAAGGATTTATGTAGGAACAAAACTCCAGGTTGATTTCCCTTAAAAAATTATAGAAAATAATGATCTGATACCCTTGCTTTTGCAGGGGTATTTTTTTTATTCTTTTGGAAAGCAATAACCATACTGCACAGGTTGAGGAATGTAGCACGACTTTCCAAAGTCGTGCAAAACAAAGGCTCACTTTATTGAGAGATTTTATTTTCGTTTAATCGTTTTAAGAGATAGTATTTATCCTGGTTTTTACTCGACCTGGCTATGCCAAATCGCCAAAGACGACTAAAAAGGCAGGTAAATAGTTCGAGTTACTTTTTTCTTCATCTTAATTTAGCTTTATTTTTTTCTTTTTTCTTTATAATTTTTACTTTTTAAAATCTTCAAGTTCCATTTTTTATTTATCTCAAAGCAGGAGCTTTGAGTTACATCTTGCTTTTCTCTCTTTCCCTTTAGTTAAAAGGGAATTGCAAGGGATTCCTTTCTAGACCTGGCAGCAGGCCATGGCAGCATGCCGTGGGTCGAATTACGATATTAAAAAATTTATCTCAACGCATAAATCAAAGCTGTAGTCAATTTAAGTATATCTTCATTTGTTTTTTCTAAGAGGGTGGATAATTTCCGTGATATTTCCAGGAGTACCTTAAAACCTATACCGGGATTTTTATTACAGATTTGCATAAAATCTTTCTGATTAATCGTGTATAA
>JAUXFF010000173.1 GCA_030620155.1 Candidatus Cloacimonadota bacterium
GCCATCACCATAATCATCCCACAGGTAAAGATGGAAGGTGCCGGTTGCAGCACCAGCTTCATCAACAGTTACATCATCGACACACACACCCCAGCCATAACCACTGATTCCTTCAAAAGCAACATAATAGGTTGCGGAACCTTCCGGTAAAGCTAAGGATATCTCTGTCCAATCAAATACTTCATCAGGATAAGAAGCCAGTAAAGTCCAGGCTCCTCCTGGGGAAGTTTTGTAATAGATATCGAGCTGGTCCTGGTCTCCGGCCCAAGTTTGCTGGCAAAGCCAGAAGGTTAGTTCCGGATTTTCAGCAGCACTCAGATCAAGTTCCGGTGTAATAAGTTTAGTTGCATATGGAGTAGAACTTCCACCATAAAATAGTGCATTGTATTCTCCTGTGTGTGGGATAGCCGGGTTACCGGAATGACCACCTGCTTCAAATGTCCAGTCTACAGTATCATTAACATATTCCTGAGTCCATCCATCAGGGATAGCACCACCGTTTTCAAAACCTTCTGAAAGTGGGAAAAGACCTCCGCCACCTTCCATTATGTTGATGGTATAATCCTCAACTTCTCCATAAGAGAAGATTTCATCAGGTTCAGGAGCTCCAGCCCATTTTAAGCTTACACGCAGTCTTGTTTCACCAATATAGCGAACATTGGGTATGGTTACCGGAACAGTAAATGGTCCAGCCTCTGTAACGCCTTCAGCAAGGATATATTCCTCACCGTCATCATCGAAATCAAAATCATGATTCCAGTCGAACCAGGCGTACACATAGTCGTTGGCATCGTATTCAATAGTTGCTGATAAGTCAATAACATCACCAACATTAACATCAGCTACAAGTGCAGTATAGTCACCATAACCACCGGGATCTTGACCTGAATCATTGTTGATACTACCAAAAGTAACATTTACAATCCATTCGTAGTCGTTGTTGCTACCATAAGATTCCGGATATTCCTGACCACCACCGCCAGTTCCATAAAGAGCAAAGCTCAAATTAAAATCTGAATAATCAGGCCATTGAACTGAGCCAGGTCCCCAGCTAGTCAAACCGCCAAATCCACCACCCGGATTTTGCCAATGCAATTCATAACCTATGGTTGGTGCAGCCTGTTTGCCCCAATACCACTGTCCGTTGGTGCCAAAGTCCAAACGTCCTTGTACGGAAACCCAATATGTTCCTTCACTTAATTCTGTGTCTGTAAATGTAATGTCTAAATTTCCATCCACATCCGGATTAGCAGCAACGTCGAGATGTTCAAAGAGCAGATCACCAGGCATGCCGGCATCGTCAGCATAAAAGCGGACATTAGCCAGGTCGCAGGGGCCTGCTGCAGAATAGGAACCAAAAACCATTACCTGATTCACAGTCCAGGTCTCTCCAGCTGGCACTGAAAATTCATCTGCACCTTCAGCATCATATGTGTCATAAGCTGTTTCAAAGTCTTGAGCAGAGATGCCACCCTCAGCAGATACATTTGCCATTTGTTCGTATAGAAGATCACGTGTGCGAAAACTGAAGTCTACCTTACCGGTTTGAATAGATGCAGGTGAATTGATTGTGATTTCCGCAAATGCTGTGCAGGCAAATAACAGGGTGAAAAATAAAATAATTCCCTTTTTCATAATAATTTCTCCTTAGTTTTTTACATTATCATTAAGTTTTTTAAATTACGAAAGTTAAAGGTCACATATAAAAAAGTTTTTCTTCGAAATTTGAGGTTCTAATTTTTCTTTTTTTTTCGACATTAAATTCATTTCTCATAATTTTTTAAAAAATCCAATACTTCTTAAAAAAAAATCACTTTATGCAATTAGCAATAAAACTTTTTTGAGACGAACTTGTCAAATTATTTTAATTCAAAAATAAATTTTGCCAGATCTACTAATCTATTTGAGTAACCCCATTCATTATCATACCAGGAAAAAACCTTTATTAAATCACCTTTTACAGAAGTCATCCCTGCATCAAAAATTGCAGAATGCGGGTTACCGATTATATCAGAAGAGACAAGTGGCTCTTCTGAATATTCAATTATACCTTTAAGCTCATTATTTGCTGAATACTTTACTGCATCATTTATAATTTCTTTTGTAACTTTTTTCTTAAAAGTCAAAGTGAGGTCCACCAGTGAAGCGTTAGGAGTTGGTACTCTCACGGCAACTCCATCGAGTTTACCGTCAAGCTCGGGAATAACTAATCCTATAGCTTTAGCAGCACCGGTCGTAGTTGGTATCATATTTAATGCTGCAGCTCGTGCTCTTCTCAGATCCTTATGAGGCAGGTCCAATATCCTCTGGTCATTTGTATAAGAATGAATTGTAGTCATTATACCATCAACAATACCAAATTTGTCATTTAATACTTTACAGACAGGTGCTAAACAATTGGTAGTACAAGAAGCATTGGATACTATCTTATGCTCAGGTTTTAACATATAATTATTTACACCTAAAACAATAGTAGCATCGATTTTATCTTTTGCGGGAACAGAAAGTACGACTTTGCCTGCTCCGGCTTTGAAATGTTTGCTTATTTTATCTTTTGTGCGGAAAATCCCGGTACATTCAAGCACAATGTCAACATCAAGTTCTTTCCAGGGAAGGTTTTCAGGGTCTCTTTCCGAATATATTCTTATTTCTTTTCCATTGATAATAATGCTGTTCTCAGTTGCCTTAACCTCTCCGTCAAAAATTCCGTGAACGCTGTCGTATTTAAAAAGGTGAGCAAGAGTTTTTGCATCAGTGATATCATTAATAGCTACAACGTTCATTTCCGGATATTTTTTTTGAATGACCCTCATTACCAGTCTTCCAATTCTTCCAAATCCGTTTATTGCCAGGTTGTTCATATTCCCTCCAATTTATTTATAAATCATCGCAATAAAATTGATTTACCAGCACTTCCACTAATTTGAATTAATCCTTCCACTGCATTTTGAATTGCGTCTTCACCTTTAGTTATCCATTTACGCGGATCAAAACGTGATTTATCCGGGATATAAGAATCATCTGAAATACCTTCAGGTTTAGCGATTGCATCTTTTTCTTTTTCCCAATAAGATTGGACAGCAGAAGCAATTTCCATCTGGTATCTTGTATCTTTGTTAATTTTTACAACACCATTCTTTATTGCTTCCTGCTGCTGATTCATTGTTAATCCTGATGCTCCGTGCAGGACAATACCGGTTTCTACTTTATTGGAAATCAGCAGGTTATCAATTTCTTTTATAAGGTCTAATTTCAAATGTACTTTATGTCCTTTCGTTACTCCATGATTAGTTCCAACTGAGGCTGCGAAAAGGTCAACACCTGTTTTTTTTACATATTCCAATGCTTCTTCAGGTTTAGTATAAAGTTCTGTATCGGATATGATTTCATCTTCCGCGCCTTTTATGTATCCAATTTCACCTTCCACCAGGACACCATGTTTATGAGCAACTTTTACAACTTCAGAAGAAATTCGGATATTTTCATCAAAATCTTCTTTAGATGCATCTATCATGACTGAGGAGACGAGATTTTTTTCTATGCATAGAACAACAAAATCGAAATAATTTGGAGTTGCATGATCAATATGTAAACCGACTCCGGAATTTTTGAATTGTTGTGATAAGGTTTTTACTATTGTTGAGATTAATTGAGCTCCAATTTCCATATCTTTACTTTTACCGGCAGCATATTTAACCGCACCTGAACTCAATTGAAGGAGCCCATCAGATTTATATGCTTCATATCCTTGTAACAACGGTCTGATAGCAAAATCAAAAACCACATTAGAAGCGATAATACCGAATCTTTCTCTTTTAGCTTTTTCAAAAACTTCCTTTAATTGTGCTCCTTTATAAAACATAGTTTCTCCCTGAATATTAGTTATTCTTTTTCTTCTTCCAATTCTTCAAAAATATTGGTTTCACCTTCTAATTCTAAACACATGAACCGAGCTGATTCATGCAGGTCTCCTTCCGGATAATTTTCTATTAATTCATTGAATAGCTGAAGAGCCAGATCTTTTTTATTTAATTCTTCAGAGTATAAAAATGCTTTCATGAAAAGAGCTTTATAATCATCAGAATTATTTTTATGATTTTTTATGATCTTATCGTAATAATAGATCGCATCCTGAAATCTTCTTTTCTTTTGAGCTTCTTCAGCCAGATTGAAATATTCTTCCGAAGTTAATACTGCAATCATCCTATCTTCATAAGTGATGAGATTGTATTTTGTTTTTAATTTATTAGTTAATTCTTCGAAGTTCTTTCTTGAAAGTTCTTTTGTCATATTTGTTCTTACTTTATCAATAATCTCAACAAAAGGCTGGGGTTCTGCAATATTATCTTCCAATATTCTGAAGAAGACAAATTCACTTTTAGAATTTTCAAAGATTTTACTTAATTTCAGGGAAGATGTTTTTCCTGCAGATGTTTCCCAAACCATATTAGAATAGACTTCATCATAACCAACTCCGGGGATAATACCATTTTTATAAATATAATTGAGAA
>JAUXFF010000029.1 GCA_030620155.1 Candidatus Cloacimonadota bacterium
TATCTTTAAATTCATAACGAAGATTTGAGAAAAATCCTAAGTATGCCTTTGTTTCACCACTCTCATAATTATTATAACGCAAACCATTGGTAATAGATAATTTATTGGAAAAGTTGATGGTCAAATCAGAGTTACCTATCCAATATTCATCATCCATCCCGCAATCGGACGGAAAATCAAAATATCTCATTTGAAAAGCAGAAATATTGTAAGAAAGGTTATTTCCGATATCACCCCATAATGCTAAATTGAGATAGTCCTTTTTGTATATTTCGGAGAGATTATAGACAAGTGAATGACCTATGCTGTAACTGATTCTTGCACTTAACCAGGAAATATTCCAGGTTCCGATACCTGCATAAATATCATCCCAAGTATAAACAGAATCATTATAACTTTCCTGTCCGATATTTCCGTTGATACTAAGATTTATTTTATGAGGTGAATTAATCCAGAAATTTAAACCACCATTTTGTCCAAGCAGATCTTTACTCTCATTTTCAAAAGCTTTATGAAGCCAAATTGCCGAACCATACTTTTTTATGATTTTTCCGTTTGGTTCGCTGTTTTGCCAGATATCTGCATTTAATGCTGTATAATCTGTTTGATAAACTCGTCCCATATCCGCATTATAATCTTTGCTCATATGAGAACCGTCTATTGACCAGTTAACATCACCCTTTTTCCCATTATATCCACAATAAAAAGAATAACCATATTTCTTTTCAATATCAGATCCATCTTTTATAGTGGCATCTAACTCACACCAAATAGATTGGTTTTTCATAAATTCCCAGGTTGGATTTATAATAAAAACTTCATTGTGATAATCTTTGTTCATCCTGTTCAACAGCGTCATTTGAATGGAAAGATTTTCCCATTTTGGTCTCAATGCGAGCATATTATAGATATCATCATTATTCAGAATCTCGTCGTCTTCCACCACTTTTTTATCCATTGCAGAAAGAAATCCGTAAGAGAAATTTTCCGAATTCCCGGTGAGTTTTACAGCATATTGCGGTTGCATTATATGACGAGTATAAAATAAATTACTACTAACCCCGAAGACATCTAGGTCTTCTATGAAAAAATAACGGTTTTCCTCAAAACTCGGTGCATAACGAACATTAAAATTATCGCTTTCGGAATCCATTGGAATATCGGAAAAATCAGGATTGATACTAAGTTTAACTTTGGTAGCGGAAGTCGGATTATAAGAAAAATCCAGACCGATATTTTCAGGATCGAAAGAACCTGTTTCTTCCATTAAATCGTATTTTTTGATGAAATACGGTGTGATCCTATAATTCTTGTTTTGGGAAAGTTCCTCATTTATGGTAATATCATAAGCAGTGCGAAAATAATCTTTTCCCATATCTACTTTCCCGTAAGGAAATGAGTAAAAATCATTGGCTTTTTCAAAATAACGAGTTAAAATAATTTTCCATTTATACGGGGGATTACCATAGAAACGCAAATCATTTAAAGGAATTTTAATCGAACTTGTCCATAAATTATCGGAAATGATATTTTCATATTTATAATTACTGTTCCAGTCTTCATTCTGACGCATATCAGAATTTCGAATGCCATCAAATTTATTTCCAAAAGGAAATGAATAAAAATAATAAGCATAATAATTTTTCACATCCGTAATGATCTGAATTCTGAAGAAATCACAATCGGTCCATTCATCAGTATTTGCTAATTTCCCTTTTTCAAAATTTACATCAATTTCCGCTTCCCAGAATATGTGCAGATTATCTTTATCGTGCCAAAGCCACACATCTGTCTGCAAAGGGATTGCCAGCGAATCATCAGGAGATATTCGCACAAATCCAGATAAATGATTCGTTTCTGTTTTCAATTCTGTTTGAGAATAGGGGATGGTGATTGCATTAAGGAGAACTCCTGCGAAAAGCATAATTAAAATTGCTATTTGAAAATATTTTCTCATTTTACCTCTGTATAATATATAATTATATTTTATAAAAATTATGAAATCCTACTCAGATATATTTTGAAAGTTGTTAACTACAAAAAGGGGATAGTTGTCGTAATCTGTATATTATTTTGGGGATAGTTTCTGAAGCTATCTTTATTTCATCTTTAGTTGTGTAACGACTTAAAGAAATCCTGATTGAACCATTAAGAAACATTGACTGTATTTTCATTGCTTTCAATACATGAGATGGTTCCAAAGAATGACTTGAACAAGCTGAACCTGTAGAAATACAAATATTATTTTTATCTAGCATAACTTATTCTAAGAGCTATGATCCCATCCTTATATTTATGGTAAACTAATAACCTGATCTTAACCAGCCCCTTAAAGCAGGTACATGCTTTCCGAATATTTATTATAAGCCAGTTCTATAGTAACGTAAAGATTTCTGTCACTATAAGGTTTCTCAAGCAAGACATAAGGATAATCATTCAGAACTTTTTCAGGGAATAAATTTAAATTTTCCGGGTAAAATGTAAGAAAAACCACAGGGAGTTTAAATACTTCATTTATGTACTCAGTAAGTTCAAAAGCACTGTGATCACCTTTCATATCTGCATCCATTAAAATTAAATCAGGTCGCAGTTCTTCAATTTTTCTGATGGTGTCTATAGGGCTATCAGCTATTCCTAAAACATTATACCCAAAATTTACTAAAGCTTTTTGTAAATCCTGGGCAATTTTTCTTTCGTCTTCGGATATCAGAATTTTCATTTTTTTTACCTCTATCTTTTTTAGTCTTGCTTCTCTATATATACAATAATTGTTCCAAGAAGTAACTTTTGGGGATACAAATGAAATGTATAATCCTATCTTTTATAGTAATAATAAGATAGAGAGTTAAAAATATTTAAATAAATATCTGAATGATAAGAAAAAATATGGTTATTATGTGACATTAGTGCCGTAAATGTCACTAGGGTGTCATATGCGGCACATGTGGTTTGTTTATAATAAATCGAATTTATTTAATTTTCTATATAAATTTCTTCTACTGATACCAAGTATTTTTGCAGTTTCTGCTTTATTTCCATTTGCTTTTTTTAACGCTTTTTTAATAGTATCAATTTCCGCTTCATGAGTGGCATCAACAAGGGTTGTATTACCTTTATATCTAACATTTGATGAAATTTCTCCTAACATTAATTCATCAAGAGTAATATGATCTTCGGTTGCCAATATCACAGCTCTATTGATCACATTTTTCAGTTCCCGGATATTTCCTGGCCAGGAATATCTTAATAAAACTCTTAAAACGTTGGGGGCGAATCCATTAATGGTTTTACTGAATTGTTTATTTGCCTGATTTAAAAAATAACTTGCCAGCAGTGGAATATCATCTTTTCTATCAGCTACTGTAGGAATATCAATTTTGAATTCATTAAGCCTGTAATAAAGATCACTACGAAAATTACCTTTTTTTACATTCTCAATTATATTACAATTTGAAGCAACGATGATTCTCACGTTGATTTTTATATCATTTCTTCCACCTAATTTATTCATGGATTTTTCTTCAATTACCCTAAGAAGTTTTGCCTGCATGTTGAAAGGTAAATTATTTATTTCATCAAGGAACAATGTCCCATTATTTGCTTGTTCAAATTTTCCAATTTGACTCCTTACTGCCCCGGTAAATGCCCCTTTCTCGAAACCAAACAATTCACTTTCAAATAATGTGTCAGGAATAGCCCCACAATCAACTGCGATAAACGGATTATTTTTTCTAAGACTATCTTGATGTATCAATTTAGCAACTAATTCTTTCCCAGTACCGGTCTCGCCTTCTATTAATACAGTAACATCAGTCTTTGCCACAAGTCTTACTTGTTCAAGAACTTTTTTCATTTCTGGACTTTCACCAATTATTGTTTTGAAAATGTTTTTTTCGTTTAACTTTTCTTTAAGAAATTTTACTTCTTTACCCAGATTCATAGTTTGAAAAGCTTTTTGAATAACTAAAACAATTTCTTCATTATCAAAGGGTTTAGCTAAATAGTCATACGCCCCTAACTTCATTGCATGAACAGCATTTTTTATGTTTCCATATGCAGTAAGCATTATTACAATCAGGGATTCATTATCTTCTTTAAGTTCCTCCAGTACTTCCAATCCATCCATACCCGGGAGTTGAAAATCAAGTAATACAAGGTCCGGTTTATATTGTTCATATTTTTCTAATGCCTCTTTCCCATTTTCAGCTTCAAAAATTTCATAACCTGCTTTAGACAACACTTTGGATAGTACTATTCTTATCATCTTTTCATCATCAACAATTAGTATCTTACCCATAATTTCTCCTAATACTATTTCAATATTTTGTTTATAACTTTTTAATCTCTGGGGCTATACATTCTTTTCAGCCAGTCGCTGAGACCATCCAGACCCGGAAATAACATGCGTTCATTAATATTGGACTGATCCAATTTATCGCGTATTTCACATTTCAGTTCTTTGGGAATAATAATCTTTTTCCAGATTTCGGGATAATTTTTCAGCCATTTATCTAGCACCAATTGGGGATTTGAGGAAATAGAGAAGAAGGCGAACTGGTTTATGAATCTTTCATCTATGGAGGGTGGTTCGAAGAAGAGGACGAAATCTTTATCCGGCAGCAGGTTAGAAAATTCCTTAAAAGAACCGGCCGCATTCATGATCATATCAACTGTAAAAGCATTGGCTCCTTCTTTTTCCAGTTCCTCCCTCAACTTATCCGGAAGCAATTTATGAGCTTCAATATTATTTACAGCCCAGACGACTCCGTCAACATCATAATGTCCAAGGTTGGCAGTGGCAAAATGCATAGCTATAAAAGGAGAATATGTCCAGTCCATCAATCTGGTGGGTAGTCCATGATGTTGAGCAACTGTAAGCCAATGCCAGATAGAGTCGTGTTCTACAACGTTTCTATGGGCATATTTAATAAAATTTCGGAGAAGGTGATGTTCCATTTCTTCATATTTACCTCCCAGGCGAATTAAAGTGGTTTCCAATTTATAATTGGCTTTAGAAAGCCCACGGAAGACAAATCGCGAACGGAAACGTTTCAGTTCAGGATTCCATGAATCCATGAAAAGGATTTCTTGAAGGTTGCTCCAAGATGTTACTCGGATTTCATTCATTACACACTCTCCCTTATTCAGTTTATAAATATAACAACCAATAAATTATTATAAGCCTTATGGGTCTTCTATTTATAATAATCGTAAATATTAATTTTTAAAAAATCATCGTGCAGCAAACCCAAAATTATTTTATTAAAAAAATCGGCAATAACTTTATCAATAATATGCTAATTTTCTACTCTTTATGCTTGAGTACATCATTATTCTTGACAGTGAAACAGGTCAATAAATATTTGTTCGGTCTCGATCATAAAGTTTAAATTTTATAAGGAGAAAACATGAGAACAGAAACACCGAGCGCTGATCAAATCAAACATAATTGGTGTTTAGTAGATGCTTCGGATCAGATTTTAGGTAGATTAGCAACAAAAATTGCCACAATTTTAAGAGGCAAACATAAACCATATTTCAGCCCACACTTAGATACAGGTGACTATGTAATTGTTATCAATGCTGAGAAGGTGAGACTTACAGGTAATAAGGAAATGCAGAAAACCTATAAGCGTTATAGTGGTTATCCAAGCGGTTTGAAAGAAGTATCATTTAAAAGGATGCTTGAGAAGAAACCGGAAGAAATCATTGTACATGCAGTAAGGGGAATGCTTCCTAAAAACATTCTAGGCAGACAGATAATAAACAAATTAAAAGTATATGTTGGAGATAAACATCCTCATATAGCCCAGAAACCAAAAGTTATAACTGTATCTAATCAGGAGGATAATTAATGCAATATTTTGATGCAATCGGCAGGAGAAAAGAATCAATCGCCCGGGTTCGCTTAACTCCCGGAACAGGCAAAAGAACAGCTAATAAACGAACCATGAAAAATTATTTTGCAAGAGAAACTCTCGAAATGATCATTGAGCAACCCTTGAAACTTGTTAATCTCTCAGAAAAAATTGATATTAATGTAAATGTTTATGGTGGTGGTCTTTCAGGTCAAGCTGGGGCTATCAGACTTGGGATTTCACGAGCTCTTATAAAATATGATGAAGAGTTAAGGTCTCAGCTAAAAAAAGAAGGATTCCTCACACGTGATCCTCGTATGGTTGAAAGAAAAAAAGCAGGATTTCCAAAAGCTCGTAAGAGATTCCAGTTCTCTAAACGTTAATAAAAACAAAAAAAATCTATTTTTGGATTTGCAAGGCGGTGTCCGGCAACTGCCGGATTGTATTGCAGTTAATTCAAAATAGAAATAATAACCGTATAAGGAGAAAAAATGTCTGTTGTTACAATGAAACAACTATTGGAAAGTGGAGTTCATTTCGGTCATCAAACTCATAAATGGAATCCCAAAATGGATCAATACATTTTCATAAAAAGAAATGGGATACATATTTTAGACCTTAAGCAAACATTAGATGCAGTAAATGAGGCATATATGTTCATTAAGGATATAGTCAGTAAAGAGGGAACCGTCCTTTATGTAGGAACAAAAAAACAAGCGAAAGAAGCAATTGAAAAGGCTGCCAAGAAAAGCGGTTCATTTTATATTTGTAATCGCTGGTATGGCGGGATGTTAACGAACATGCGTACTATCCGTCGCAGTATAGAAAAATTAGATTATTATGAGCAAATCGTAGAAGACGGTACAATAAACAGTTTCACAAAATTAGAAGCTACAAAGATGAAAAGGGTCTATGATAAAATAAATAATGCCTTAGAGGGTATTAGACTTATGGACAAACTCCCTAAAGTAATATTTATTGTAGATATAATTAAAGAAAGTATCGCTTTACGTGAAGCCAGAAAATTAAAAATACCCATAGTTGCTATGGTGGATACCAATGCAGACCCTGACCTGGTTGATTATGTAATTCCTGCTAACGATGATGCAATTAGAGCCATTTTCTTAATCACTGATTTAATGTCAGAAGCTATCATTGAAGGAAAGCAGGCATTAATGGAGGGAGCAGCTGTAGTTGAGAAAGAAAAATCTGAAGATGTAGAGCCGGAAGAACCAGGAGAAGAAAAAAAACCTGAAGAAACTGTTGAAGTTAAAGAGGAAGTCAAACCTCCTAAAGTTAAGGAAGAAAAAGAAAAACCTGAAAAAGACACAACAAAAAAAGAAATAAAAACAAAACCCTCAAAAAAACGGACTACAAGCCCTGATAAACCTAAAAAAGAGATAAAAAAAGAAATTAAAACAAAACCCTCAAAAACACGGACTACAGGCTCTGATAAACCTGATATAGAAACAAAGAAAGAAACCTCTAAAGCTATCAAAAAAACAACCAAAAAAAAAATAGATAAAAAATCTGAAAAAGACCCAAAAAAAATCAAAAAAGAAAAATCTTCAGAAAAAGATAAGAAAAAAAATACTAAGTAATTTTCAAGATATTACAAGAGGCTTTTGTCTCTTTTATTTTAAAAGAAATTAACAGGAGACATATAATGGAAATTTCCGCAAAAACGGTTATGGAGCTAAGATCAATAACAAATGCTGGTATGATGGATTGTAAAAAAGCACTTATTGAAACCAGTGGTGAGATGGAAGCGGCCATCAAGTATCTCAGGGAAAAAGGAATCAGTAAAGCAGCAAAAAAATCAGGTCGTGAGACAAAAGAAGGAAGAATTTATTCCTACATTCACGGAAATGGAAAAATTGGCGTAATGGTGGAAATTAGTTGTGAAACTGATTTTGTGGCAAAGAATGAAAAATTCATTGAATTATGTAAGAACATTGCCATGCACATTGCAGCTTCGAATCCAATGGCAATATCAGAAGAAGACCTTAATCCCAGACTCATTGAATCTGAAAAGGAAATTTATAAAAATCGAGCTCTCAATGAGGGGAAGCCCGAAAAGATAATCGACAGAATTGTAGATGGTCAGATAAAAAAATTCAAACAACAAAATTGTCTTTTAAATCAGGAATTTATTAAAGATCCGGAAAAAACGATAAATGACATAATGAATGATGCTGTTGTAACATTAGGTGAAAATCTGAAAATTTCCAAGTTTGTTCGTTATAGTATAGGTTAATAAAATGCATACTTATAAACCAGAAAAAATGCATAAGCTCATTTTTAAAGTAAGTGGAGAAATCCTATCCGGTAAAAAGGGATTTGGTATTGATCTAGAGAAGGTAAATGAACTCATTTACGAGATCATTTCTGTTAAAAAGCTTGGATATAGCCTGGGGATTGTTTTAGGTGGTGGAAATTTTTTCCGCGGTGGTTCTGAAGCCGCAAGTTACTTAAACCGTGTTGTTGCAGATAATGTAGGTATGCTTGCAACTATTCAGAACGCTTTAATTCTCAGTGATCTACTCAAGAAAAAGAACTACCAGACAGAAATTTATTCAGCAATTCACGTAGATAAAATAGCTAAGTTCTATACTCCGGACAGAGCGACAACTTCCCTGAATGAGGGAAAGACCTGTTTTTTATGTGCCGGAACCGGGAATCCTTTCTTTACAACTGACACTGCAGCTGTATTGCGAGCAATTGAACTTAAAGCAGATATTGTATTTAAAGGCACAAAAGTTGACGGAGTATATACAGCTGATCCTGTTAAAGACCAAAATGCTAAATTTATAAAAACTATTTCTTTCGATGAATTACTGGATAAGAAGCTAAAAGTCATGGATATGACTGCATTTTCTTTAGCACGGGAATATAATATGCCTATAAAAGTGTTCAATATCACTAAGAAAGGAAATTTGGAAAAAGCGATCTTGAACAAAGATGTGGGAACCTATATACATCCATAATTAACAAGGAAGAAATAATGGAAGAACTAAAGCAAAACCTTAGGAAAAAAATGGAATCTGCTTTTAATTCTTTATTACATAATTTTTCAAAGGCTAGAACAGGTAGAGCTAATGCTTCTGCTTTAGATGATATCAGGATCGATTATTACGGTTCTTCAACGCCAATTAAACAGCTTTGTAATATTTCTATCCCGGAACCAAGACTAATTATAATTCAACCCTGGGATAAAACTTCCTTATCCAATATAGAAAAAGCTATTCTAGCATCTAATATTGGAGTAACTCCTGAAAACGATGGAAATGTTATTCGACTCCCCTTTCAACCTCTTACAGAAGAAACAAGAAAAGAGATAGTTAGACAAACAAAAAAAATTGCTGAAGACACTAAAATAGAAATCAGGAATATAAGACGTGATGGTAATGAAACAGTTAAGCTAATGGAAAAAGATAGTAAAATTAGTGAAGATGACCTAAAAAAAATCCTCAAAGATATTCAGAATTTAACTGATGACTGGATTGATAAGATCAGCGAAGCAACTAATTCAAAAGAAAAAGAAATTATGGAAGTATAAAAATATCTTTGGAATAATAAGGTATAAATAAATAAAAATGACTTTTATTATTACTTCTGAATGTGTTAAATGTGGAATTTGCGTAGATGTTTGTCCTACATCCTCAATAATCGAAGGTGAAGAACAATATATAATAAACGAAACCTGCATTGATTGTGGAAAATGCCAGGAAGCTTGTCCTATAGATGCAATTAAGGGAAATAACGGTTATTAATTTTTTATATTCTTCTTTTACTAGAAACTTATTTCAGGGAATATTGAGAGAAAAAATAATATATACTAATAAAATCATTTAATACTTATCCTTTCAGTTTCAATATTATAACTTTCTACCCTACAAAATACAAATGATGAATATTGAAATAAAAGCTATAACTCTTGAAGTAATCAAGAATATTCTATCATCATTTTATGTTTGGTTCGGACTCTGCTGTTATGGAATCAGTTTTATTATCTACCTTTATATCTTGTCTAAATTTGAAGTAAGTTATATTTATCCAATTATTATGAGTGCAGGTTTTGTATTGCTCTTAATATTCTCAACTTTATTTTTGGGTAAGATTTTAACTTTAAAAAAAATAATCGGGATAGCAGTAATTTCTGCTGGATTATTTATTATAACTTACTAAAATCATATACTTTAGATAGATATAAGCTATATTTGACCTTCAAAAACCGAGAATTTTCCAAACATGGTTATTTATAATGAATTTGTTTAAAAAAAAATCTGCTGACCCTAAAACTATCGATCAGTATTATGAGTACTATAGTATATCTCTTACAATATAATTTTTATTACTTTTTTGCTGATTAAACATTTTGCCGATATATTCACCAAGAATTCCCAAAGATAATAATTGCACACCTCCCAAAAAGAGGATAGAAATCATTATAGAAGCCCAACCCTGAACTGCTACATTAAACATAAATCTTGCCAACAGAACGTAAATAATAAAGATAAATGCAATGAATGAAACAAAAATTCCTGTGAATGTAATAATTCTCAATGGTTTTATACTGAAAGACATTATTCCACTCAGAGCCAGTTTCAACATTTTCTTAAATGTATATTTGGTTTTCCCTTCTGCTCTATCGTCTGCAACAAATCCAATCTCGGTTTTATTGAAACCTAGAGAATTTACCAATCCTCGAAGGAATATTTGTTTGTCTGTTACTATTTTTATTTCATCTACGACCTTTTTATCCAGTAATCTGAAATCAGAAGATCCGGGATGAATTTTAACATCCGAAAAAAGATTGATCAGAAAATAAAACATTCGAGATGAAATTTTCTTAAAAATATTAATACCCTCAGTATCCTTTCTTATAGTATTTACAATCTTATAACCATCCTTCCATCTTAACAGAAGCTGTTCAATCAATTCCGGGGGATGTTGCAAGTCACCGTCCATTGACACAACAACCTCACCATTGGAATGGTCCAATCCTGCTTTGAGGGCTAACTGATGCCCAAAATTACGACTGAATCGGATTCCCTTAATATTGTTATTTCTTTTATGATTATCCATAAGAATATCCCATGTTTGATCCTCAGAACCGTCATCAGTAAATATTAGACTATACTGGGAAAAATACTTCTTAGAGAGAAGCTCTTGACATACTTTTTCTGTTCTCGCAATGAACAATGGTAATACTTTCTCTTCATTGAATACAGGAACAATTATATCTAATTTCAAAAGATACTCCTTTGTTTCCGGTTATTATAACCCTAATTATCACTAACCTTGTAAATAAGAATTTTCCTGCCATAAGGATATTCTTCCCGGTCAAAAACTTTCAGAATTCTATTTTCAAGCTCAGGATATGAGCTCAAATCACGATAGGTTGCTACATAATCCACGTTGTTATCCAAACAATAATCGAAGAGCTTATCCTCTTCTTCATTCTTTAGTTTGTGACGTATGTTAAGTAAATCGTAAGTTGGTTTTCCAGCTTTGATATAATTTGCATGAGCTATTCTGAACTGATTTTTCAAGAACTGGTTGTTCCAGCGATAATACATAAAATATTCACCATACTGTGCCTGTTCTTTTGAATTAAAATCCACAATCCTAGGTAAACCGGTGTAAGATCCATATAGCAGGATCTTTTTTTTACGGGGAATATTCTCTTCAATCCATTTTTTAGCAGATAGAGTAGTATTAATGCTCCTGTAATCGCTTATTTTGTTATAACCTATTGTTCTCTTGACCAAATATAAGGCAGGTTGGGATAGTATCCCGACCAATAAAACACAGATCAAAATATTTTTCAAAGTATTATTTCTGATTTTTTCAGCCAGATCGTTCAGAAAAACAGCAGTCATGATTATTAAAAAAGGTAATATTGTAATATACCAGTAATACCTGGAATCGCCTTTGGCAAATGTCAGCCAATATATTAAAGGATAACTCGTCATAACAATATATATCTGGTTTTTATTCTTTATCGCTTTGTAAAGAAAATATATGATAGATATGATTAAAATTATTATAAAAACATATCCGAGGCTATTGAAATGGGTAAAAATCCGCCATCCTTCAGGCCAGCTTCCTCCTCCCAGGTTGCCACCAGTTCTAACAGCTAAGGTTTGTTCATTCATATATTCTTTAAACTTAATCAGAGAATAAGGATTGAATACAAAATTAGACATAAAGGCAAACAGTATGAAATAATATATTTTTTTGTCGAATACTGTTTTAATCAGCATCGGCACTACTCCTTTCCGCACAGGTACGATTTGTTTCTGCTTTTTATGTTTCTTCTTTCTAGTTTCTTCTATTATTTTCATTTGCAGAGCAGTGATATCATTCTTTATACGGAAGTAATGTGCAAGAAAGACCGTAGGCAGTAAAACTAAACCCGGCAATGGTTTAGTGGCGATACCCATACCCCAGAACAATCCTGACAACAAGTAGTATTTATTATTCTTTGAACCAGGAATTTGCATAGTAAAATAAACTCCCAGAAAAGTCCAAACTGCAAGTAATGTATCAATACGGATTTTAAAATGAACCAGCAATTCAGCAAAAGGAAATACAGCCAAAACCAACACAATATATGCAATCTTACGGTTAAAATATTTTTTTGAAAGTCTGAAACTAAAATAAGCAAGCAGAAGGCTTAAGCAGGATGCAAAAAAACGAGCTGTAAAATAAAATATGTTGTTATTAAAGAAAACGTTCTGAACAAATTTATCAAATCCCTGGGAATAGAATAAGGACATTAAAGAGTATATCAGAGCAAATATATAGGGACACAAAGTACCATGTTTATACCAGTACATGTCCAAATCTCCCCCCATAAAACCAACAGCATTTTCTACAACTTCATTCTCATCGATCGAATAATCCGGTAGGAATTTCATTATATCAAAAAACCTGGGGATTACAGACATAATAAATATTAATATGGCAAATATTAATAGTATTCCCTCAAATGATTTGAATTTAAATTGCATATTATACCATCCTCTATTGAACTCTCATTTCATTTATAATATTTTTTAGTAAATCCGGTAATAGAAGAACCTTTCTTTATAAACAGGGATTTCACCAAACCAAAACAAAACCCCATTCCATAAGCAATTACTTGAGTTAACAATGTAATAACCGACAGTAACCCGACTTTGAGTGATTTATATTTCATAGTAGCTTGAGTAAAAGCAAAGATAATGATGATGAAAGTTATTATAATTTCAAACCCAAAAATATATTTAAAGACATTTAAAAAAATAGAAAGTAGAAATGATATTACAAAAATCAGTAGAACAAAAAAGGGCAACCCGTGAACAGGTTTCAACATGTTTCTATCAATTCTTCCTAAATTAATACGAGTCACTCCCCAGTTGAAAATTTGTTTGAAGAATCTTTTAAGAGAAGTTCTTCTTTTATGATATACAAACACATCATTAAAATATTTTACATAGAATCCAGCTTTATAAATTCGATTGGAAAAATCCATATCCTGACCATGTCGAAGCTTGTTCATCCCTCCAATTTTTAAAAAAACCTCCCTTTTTATTCCCATATTAAAGCTGCGGGGATAATATTTTCCTAGACTTTTACCTTTAGTGCCACGAGTTCCGCCTGTACCTATAAAAGATGTCATAGAATAATTCACAGCCTTAAGAAAAGGTGGAAAATCTTCTCTATATGTGTCCGGTCCACCAAAAGCATCACATTTATCTTTCTTAATATGATTTTCCAAATTCTTAATATAATCAGAAGGAACAGTGCAATCAGAATCTATGAATACAAACCAATCTCCATCAGCTTTTTCCATTCCCAAATTCCTGGCAGCCCCGGGACCTTTATTTTGCTGAAAGACATATTTCATCTTCAGCTTATCTTCATATTTTTTGATAACTTCCCTAAGATCATCTGTAGACCCATCATCAACTATTAAAATCTGAAAATTATCACTCTTCTGTAGGCAGAAAGATAACAGAAATTCATCAATTTCATCTGCTCTGTTATATACAGGTACTATTATTGATATTAACATTTTATTCTGGCTTTATCTTTTTTTTCTTAAAAGTAAATACTAATGTTATTATTAATAATAAATAGGCAATAATATGTCCGGTTAAGGAAATTTTGTAAAACTTATTGAACCTTTCAGGAGAGAATTCAAATAGTACTTTATGTTTACCGGGAGAATCTATATATATTGAACGAAGAATGTGATTTGTTTTGTAGATTTCCGTTTCTTCATCATCAATAGTACACTTCCATCCTTCAGGATAATATATTTCAGAGATAACAAGGAGTGAAGGGTTGCCATTAAATATTTCATATTCCATTCTATTAAAAGAAGCTTCCTGAACTTTAATATATGAAGAGTCAGGTTTAGATATGTCAAGTGCAATTTCTTTCTCCAAAATTGCGGTTTCGAAGGCATCAAAAGTGGAAGAGTTAAGAACTTCAAATCTTGCCTGCCTATCCTGTACAACTTGAATATTTTTAACAAACCAAGCTGGTTTTACTTCGAACTTTGTTTTATATGTTATTAATTCTTCCCTTTTATCATAATAAATCTGGTCAAGTTTATCAGGAGGAAGCTGCTGTCTGGAAATTATATATTTATTATTAAGCATCTTTATAATATTCCAGTTCAGAATGTTGCGAGGATTAGCCCTATCATACAAGCAATTTTCTATTATATCCTGATATATTCTTAATTTTGCAGCAGAATAACCTCCAATTGAATTATGATAATATGACCAGTCATTACTATTAAATGGATTCTCAGTTATAGCAAAAATCCTATAGTACGACTTATCCTGGAGTAATATTTTATCAGTATCTGATTTACGAAAATGTTTTTTCTCAGTTAATACCGGATCTGTCAGTTCACCTTCTGCTTTATTAACAAATGGTATTTGATCTACAAACAATAATATTATCAACACCAAAACGAATAACGTCGGTTTGATTTTCTTATTCAAATAAACATAAAGCAACAATGTAACCAACACTGAAAATAATATCAACCTGTAGCCATCACTTTGCATCATGTCTAATCTGGCTTTTTTTATCAAGGATAATGTTTGATGATTATATTGTTCTGTTTCATCTGCTTTCATTAATGAATAATCACTACCGAATATTTGAGGTATTAGTCCCAAGATTATCATAACCAAACCAATCCCAAGAATTATTTTTTTAATTTTCTGTTTATTAACATCCTGAATTTTTAATAAAGATTTCAAACCGAAACCTGCAAATATCACTATAACAATTTGTAGAATTACAGATATCATTGCAGGAACCCGGAATTTATTAAAAGCTGGAACATATTTGAAAAATATATTATAAAGAAGCGGGAAGTGTCTTCCAAATGATAATAAAAGAGAAAGTAGAAAAAGCCCCAGAAGAGTCTTAATTAGCCCGTTTTTAAAATTTAGAATCAATCCTAAAATTGCCATAAACAATAATACTATTCCCAGATAATCATAAGCTTGGGTAAAGGGCATAGTTCCCCAATAACCTGGAATTGTACGATCTGTTAATTGAGGAACTTTATTTCCTTTATACAATTCATTGGAGATTCCTCCAAAAAACCTGGGCATGAACCAGACAAAGATTTCCGAAGGATTAAGAGACCACCGGGTAGCGTAATCGGTCGAAAGTCCACTTGAGCTTGCTTCACCTGTCCCACCTCGAATTGAATAGGGGGTATACTCTCTTGTAACAAAAAAAGGCTGAGCAATCATGATAATGATCAACACAGAAGCAGCTATTATTAAACCCAGCTTGGTCAGTGCTAATCCTGCTTGTTTTTGTTTAAAAAGTTTAATCAGATAATAAAGCCCTATAAAAATTAGAATCATGATCTGGTAAAAAATTATCTGGTAATGCTGAGTCCTAATTTGAATGGAAAACGAGAAAACAAAACCCATAAGCCAGATCAAGTTTTTCTTATTGAGGAAGGATATGAAAAAAAATGTAACAAGAGGAATATACATAATAGGGCGGAATTTTGCAAAATGACCAACACTAAGAAGTGACATAAAGTGTGGAATAAAGATAAATCCTAAGGCTCCAAAAACAGCTGCATAATAACCTAAAGTTAATCTTCTCAAAAGATAAAACATACCAATAAAACCAATTAAATATAACCAGATATTCGAGTATAATATCTTTCCTAAAGTTATTCCTAAGAAAGTATCAAAAGAAAAAACTTTACCTTTCAGTCTATGATAAATCGGCATTCCTGAAAATACAGGTGAATTCCAGAGTACTGTTTCACCTGTTTCTTTTTGATATTCTGACTTTTGATGATTAGAACCTTGGGAGCCGATAACATCAACACCTCCTGGTCGCAAACCTTTGAATGCCATAGGGTATAAGACAATAAGTAATAATACAAATACTAAAATAAATGTAAGTATATGTTTTTTATAATCAGCTAAAATAAACTTCGATTTCCTTTCTCTAGTTGATTCTATAGGCTTTTGCTTTATTTTCTTTCTTTTTTTTGAGGACATATATTCTCCTATATAAGTTATTTTTTCCAAAAATACTTTTTCCAATTTTTGGGATTTCTCCACTTTTGCCAAGCTTGTTTTATTCGTAACAGTTCTATTTCTTCATAAAATTTCATAAAATAGAGTATAATGGGAAAGGAAATTATTATCAATAATTTAATTATAATCCTGGGAAAAATATGAAACTCGGTTACTAAAGTTGATAGAAAGAATAAGATAATACTCAGTCCCAGCATCTTCAAAAGTTTAGCATTCTCATATGGAATCTTATAAAAACGATTTGCGACAAAATAGGTGACTAAATATAAAACAGCAAAGGATATTATTGTTGCTACTGCAGCACCCATCATTCTATATTTTGGAATAAGAAGAAAGTTTAGTATCAGATTCAAAATTGCAGCTCCAATGGTATTATATGCAATATAAGATGTTTTTCTTTTCAGATATAATCCCATATTTACGACAGATTTTGCTCCACTAAACACGTAGGCAAGAATAATATATGGCACAACGCTGTAACCAGCCCAATAGGCAGGATTAAATGTAAGAACTTTAATAATTTCTTTACTAAATAGAGCCAAACCAAGTCCGGTTAAGAAAAGGCCAAAGACAAAATAGGTAAGTATTTTACTATAATATCTCTTATCATCTTTTTGTCCATACATTTTATAAGCCATCGGAAGAAACCCTAGGGTGAATGATTGTATTAGAAACATATTTAAGATACCAGCGATTTTATATCCTAAATTATATAATCCAACTTCTTTATAATTTACTAAAAGTTTTAGAATATATCTATCTCCCATATTCAACAACATTCCAGCTAATGATGAAAATATTAATGGAAATCCAAAGAGGAGTGCTGCTTTTAATATTTTTCTATCAAACTTTAGCCACATTTCAGAAATCATATTGGGAAAGAGAATAAGTAAAAGGATACTGTCACTAATTAAATATGAATACAATATTCCCTTTACACCAATCCTCGCAAAGGCAACAAAATAGATATTAAACCCTAAAATCAAAGTTATTTTAATAATATTCGCAATTACATATAATCCGGATCTTTCTTTAGCACGCAGCACACTTAGAAAAAGATTGTTTATAATACGCAGGAAAATTATGTAGAAACAAAGTCTGAAATAAACCACAAATCCTGATGGTTCAAAAAACAGTGAAGACAGTTTTATCGCACAATTTTGACCTATTAGATTAAATAATAGTCCGACAACAAACAGAAAAATGAATATTGTAAAAAGAGTTGATTTTCTTTTTTCCTTATATTCTTCCAAATCGTGAAATCTTATAAATGCCTGGGATTGACCCAAAACCAACACTTGTGTTAGAATCATAATAGTGATTTCCAGAATACCAAGAATACCATATTCAGTAACTGTTATATGTTTTGTGTATAATGGCAGAAGAATTATACCGATTAGTTTTGAGGCAATGTTACCGAGAGAGTAGGTACCAGTATGTTTAATTGTTTGTTTGATTTTGCTAAGCATTTTCTATTGTTTCTTTATTTTTTTTTTGCAAAAGATTTATAATTTCATTAAAAACTCTTTCTGCTGATTTTCCATCATCGTATTTGTGAAATATATTTTTTATTTTAATCCGTCTTTTTTTATCTAATTCGGGATTTTTCATATACATTTTTATAGCTTCAAACAATTGATCTTCAGTATAAGCTTTAATTCCATGTGTAACCTCCTCGTAATCATAAAAAAATCCTTGTTTTGTTTTCCCCTTTTATAATCATCGTTTTCGTGATTTTACTGTCTGCTTAAGCTGGACAGTAGTGATATTTTTTAGTAACAAGAAATTTTGCTGAGCTCTTTCTCTCATAATATTTTTTATATCTTTAATTTTCTCTAAAGATTCAAAGAAGTTTAATTTTTCTTTAAAATTAATATTATTTATATCAATAGAATTAATATCGAATCTATTTGTAATTTCTTTTGTTTTCTGACAGTAATCTATTACAAATAGAGGCTTTTCTGCAATAATTGAAAAAATTAAACTATGATACCTCATACATATCATTCTATCCATAGTATTAATTAAATTTAAAGTTCTTATTGGGGAATGTACTGGATATACTTTAATATTAAGATTTGTTAAATACCTATGAGCAAATTTAATGTCATCTAGA
>JAUXFF010000147.1 GCA_030620155.1 Candidatus Cloacimonadota bacterium
TATTCCGTTGATCGCTGATATACATTTTGATTATAAATTAGCAATTGAATCAATAAATTCCGATGTTGACGGATTAAGGATTAATCCCGGTAATATTGGAAGTTTTCAGAATGTCCTCAAAGTTGTTGATGCTGCCAGAGATAAAAAAATCCCTATCAGAATAGGGGTAAACAGCGGTTCCCTTTCAAAAGAAAAAATCCAAAAATATGGAATGACAGCCACAGCAATTGTTGAAAGTGCTTTAGAACATGTTGTTTTATTGGAAAAAGCTAATTATCCTGAAATGAAAATCTCTGTAAAGGCATCGTCTGTCCCTTTAACTATTGAATCATATAGATTACTCAGTAAAAAGGTAAATTACCCTTTTCATCTGGGTATCACTGAAGCAGGAACAGAATTCACCGGAACCATAAAATCAGCTATGGGCATAGGAGCTCTTCTGGCTGAAGGAATTGGTGATACAATCAGAGTATCCTTAACCGCAGAACCTGTCAAAGAGATTTATGTCGCCAGAGAGATATTAAAAGCATTAAATTTACGCAAAGGATTAAATATAATTTCCTGCCCTACATGTGGTCGTGCAGAAATTGATTTGATCTCAATCACAAAAAAGGTGGAAGATAAATTAAAAAAATTCTCCAACCTGGATATTACAGTTGCAATTATGGGATGTGTTGTGAATGGTCCAGGGGAAGCAAGGGAAGCTGATTTTGGAATTGCCGGCGGTAAAGGTGAAGGATTACTTTTCAAAAAGGGAAAGATTATTAAAAAAGTTCCTGAAAAAATATTAGTTGAGGAATTAATTTCCTTAATTAAAAAAAATGCTGTTAAAAAATAAATTCTTATTAATTTGCTTTCTTCTATCTATAACCATAATTTGTAAAGCTGAATTACTGGTTGGAAGCATAAACTTCAAAGGTAATAACTTTCTTACAGATAAACAACTTTTAAGGAAAATTCAAACCCGTTCTGAAGAAATTTTTGATCAAAAAAAATTAAATGAGGATGCAAAAAGAATATCAGCTCTCTACGCAAAAAAAGGATTTTTTAACGTTCAAGTCTTTGATCCTCAAATTTTCACAGAGAATCCGCAAAAAATAGACGTGCTCTTTATAATAGAAGAAAATGAACAAGTAATTATTGATAGTCTTATTCTTACAGGAAATCAATACATCTCAACCAGAAATATCTTTGATAGAATAAAAAGTAAGAATTTAACATTAAATGAGCTTTCTTATGAACTCAAAAATATTATCAGGTTTTATTCTGATAATGGGTTTTTATTTGCAGTTGCCAACCTGGATAGTTTAGTTAATAAAAATACTTTTTATGAAGCATATATTACCATAGATGAAGGTAAACAAGTAAATTTCAAGGAGTATAAATTTAAGGGTAACAAAGTAACAAAAGACTTAACTTTACTGAAAATCTCTCAAATTGAAAAAACCGATGTTTTTACTCCCTCAATTCTGGAGCAATCTGAAGAAAATATTAGAAGAAAGAAATATATAAAATCCTGTAATATTATTCCTCTTAATAATAACCAACTTCTTTTTGATATTGAAGAAGATAAAATGAGCCTTTTTTCAGGAATTTTAGGCTATGATGATTCCCAGGAAAAGAATAATAAACTTACAGGTTATATCACTCTTGAGTTTCTGAATCTTTTTGGAACTGATAGAGCTTTATTTTTTCTGTGGCAAAAGCTTTCCATAAACAGAAATTTCATTGAGCTTAAGTATCATGAGTCAGGATTTTACTCATTTCCTGTTAGTGGAGATTTCCTTATAAATCGGGAAGAAGTTGATTCTACTTATATAAAATCTTCTTTTGAATCTGAAGTTTATTTTTATACACTTCATAATAAATACGGAATTTATTTTGCATTGGACGATATATTCCCGGGAAGTAGAAAACCTAAAATAGTAGAAAAAACTTCATATACAAAAGTTGGTATTTTCTGGAGATTCAATGATATAGATTATTATTATAATCCAACTCGTGGTAATATCTTTGATGTAAAATATTATAATACTTTTCAAAGTGCAGGTAATAATAAAACTTCAAAACAAGCGTCAGAAGTCAGTTGGCAAACTTTTAAAAAACTTTTTGGTAAAACCATCCTGGCTTTTAATGCTAATATCGAGATAATTGAAAATAAAGATATTACCGGATTTGAATTATTCGATCTTGGAGGTATTAATAATTTACGTGGTTTTAGTGAAAAACAGTTTTATGGATACCTGATCGGCTGGTCTAATTTTGAAGTAAGGTATTTGTTGTCCCATAATTCAAGAATATTCGGTTTCGTTGATTACGGATATGCTCGAAATCAAGAATATACTTATGGTAAACTATTTAGTTTCGGCTTTGGATTAAGAATTTATACAAAACTCGGTTTGCTTGGAATTGATTACGGTTTGGGCTACAGCAACGGCGAGCTGAGAAATCCACTTGACGGAATTATTCATTTTGGTTTAGAAACGAAAATATAAAATGTATACATTATTTAATACTAAAAAGGGAGCTGCAAAATTAGTCTTTTTTCAAGCTAACGTTGCAATCTTAAATAGAGATAGATATGTGTCGGGGACTAAACTTAACAAGTTTTTAAAGAAGGAGGTTAAATGGAAAGATTCGGACAATTAAAAGTAGGAGTTTATGTAGATGTTTCCAATATCGCTCAAAATGGTGGCTTTGGTATGCAATATGATGTTCTGAGGGAATTCGCTTGCAGAAATAATGGCGTAGCAGTCAGGTTAAATGCTTATGTGGCATACGATGAAGAAATGGCTAAGAAAAATCTTGATTATAAAAAGAAATCAGAGAGTTTTCATTGTGTATTAAGAGATTTCGGTTATAAGGTTATTGTAAAAATAGTGCGTTGGTATATCGATGAACAGGGAAATAAATTCGGTAAAGCCAATGCGGACTTGGATATGGCGGTAGATGCACTGATGCAGTCAGAAAGACTGGATTATGTACTCATCGTTTCAGGTGATGGAGATTTTGTACAGGTGGTCAGAGCTTTACAAAACAGAGGATGTAGAGTAGAAGTTTTAGCTTTCAAAAATGTATCTCATATATTGAGAAACGAAGCTGATGTTTTTACATCCGGATATTTAGTACCCAATCTATCAATACCCGAGCAGGGATCAGAAAACAATAATAATAATATAAAACTTGCCCGGGGTGTATGTTATTCTTATTTCCCGGAAAAAGGTTATGGATTCATGAGATTTATGAAGGAATTGACAGGAAGACTCTGGATAACCGATTCCAGAAAAACCGAATCCCCCTATGGAACTGCTTTTGTCCATAGTTCTCAATTTCCTGACGACTTTGATCTTTCTATTTTACCAAACAGAGAACAAATATTTGAATTTGAATTAAAGGAAGTAAAAGATAAGGGCTGGCAGGCTGAAAAAGTTAAACTGATTTATCATTATTAATAAAATTTAATATAATGGAAAATAAAAAAATATTAAACGAGAATAAATACTCAGTTATAGACGTTGGCACAAACAATATTTTATTACTTTTAGCTGCTAAAATAAATAATCATTTAGAAATAATTCACAGAGATTCGAATATTTCCGCACTCGGAAAAAATATGAAAAATGGGATATTAGCTGAAAATGCGTTAGTCCGAACTAAAGATATTTTAAAAGATAACATCAAATTCTCAAAATTATATACAAAAAATATAATTGTTATCGGTACAAGTTGTTCACGAGAGGCAAGTAATATTTATATTCTTTCAAAATGGCTGAAAAAAAAGTATAATTTAAAATACAATATAATTTCCGGTATGAAAGAAGCTTATCTGAACGGTCTGGCTAACATACATGAATTCCCTGATAAAAACGAAATTATCTTATTCGATGTAGGTGGTGGCAGTACTGAGTTTACTTATCTAAAAAATGGACAAATAATAGCAAAACAAAGTTTACGGCTCGGAATAAGACGTCTGCAAAATCTTCATAATAACGATTTGGGAAATAAGATCATAAAAACCAGAGAAATTTTAAAAGAACTAGATTTACCGAAACTTGCGAAACCTGAGATCATTGGCATTGGCGGCACTGTAACAAGTTTAAGTGCCATTAAACATAATTTAAAAAAATATGATGGAAATATTGTTCATAAAAGTATCATAACAAAGAACGAGTTGCATGATCTTCTTCATAAAATATCGAAATTAAGTTGTGAAACTCTAGCAACTCTAATTCCCTTTGACCCCAAGAGATCAGATATAATTTTAACCGGAACTCTGATCGTAAGAGAAATAATCGATTATTTTAAGGTTGATAAATTTACTGTTAGTGATAAAGGTCTGCAGTTTGGTGTTCTATTTCAGAATGAAGAAGAAATTAAGGCAATGTTATGAATAAACAAGAGCAAAAGTGCTTAATTAGATGAATATTAATAAGTTCTGCAAAATTAAGGAAAATTTCAAAAACCATTGAAATGGTTGAAATTTTCTTTTGGTTATGGTTTTGTGACCCACAACTGACCCCAATATACATCAGGGCAAGAGTTGTGGGTTAATCAATACATATTATTGCATTAGCCCACAGTTGTTTACTCCGGCTTTTAATCGCCTCTGGCGATCAGACGGATTAACTGTGGGTTATAAATCACACAGACCATACAATAACCGCTTCAGCGGTTTCCACTTCCATTTTGCAGAACCCTTAATAAATATTACTCTCAGGAGAATAAAATGTTTGATAATTTAAAACATCAGAAACTTAAAGATTTTGAAATTAATATTAAAGATATCATCATAAGTAGGGATACATTTACGCTAATAGCTGGTCCCTGCACTGTGGAAAACTATGAAGACCTGCTCTCAATTGTTTCTCAACTAAAAAAAATGGGAATAAAATTCTTCAGAGGCGGAGCCTATAAAATGCGTACTTCTCCTTATGATTTCCAGGGTTTGGAAAGGAAAGGGCTCGAATACTTAAAAAAAGTCAGTGATAAAACCGGTATGATCTCTGTTTCGGAAATCGTATCTTCCGAAGATGTGAAAATAATAGCTGAACATATTGATATTTTACAAGTTGGAACCAGGAATATGAACAATTACCGGCTTTTGCATAAACTCGGTAAAATAACAAATCCTGTAATTCTCAAACGTGGAATGAGTAGTACTATAGAAGAATGGCTTTTTGCTGCAGAACATATTTTAGAAGCAGGAAATCCAGATGTTATTCTATGTGAAAGAGGAATTCGCACCTTTGAAACATACACACGTAATACTCTGGATATATCAGCTATCCCAGCAGTTAAAAGTGTTAGTCATCTTCCTGTAATCATTGATCCGTCTCACAGTTCAGGGAGAAGAGATATGATAAAATCACTCAGTTGGGCAGCAATGGCAGCAGGAGCAGATGGCCTGATGATCGAAACTCATTTCTCCCCTGATTCAACCATCTGCGACAGTGAGCAAACAATTGATTTTACTATGTTAGCTGAGATAATCCAACCCATGGAGAAGATTATTTCACTGTGGGGAAAAAAATTAGGGTAACTTTACAAGAAACATTATGAAGAAAAAGAGATTTCATTTTAAAATAACTCCATCGATAATATTTCTATTTATAGCAAATTTATTCCCGATTTACGGGGTTCTGTTCCTGGGCTGGGAAGTATTTATTATACTTTTTTTATTCTGGATGGAAAATTTAATAATTGGATTTTTCAATATCCTGAGAATGCTGCTACTATCCCCTGAAAATCCAATAACGTGGTTGGCAAAACTGTTTATTATACCATTCTTCACTTTTCATTACGGTATGTTTACTATGATTCACGGATTGTTTGTGATCCTCCTGTTCGGAGGAGAAAATATAAAAACTTCCGGATTGCCTGATGTAAATTTAATTATGCAAATCATTACAAAATATCATCTAACTTATGCTGCTCTGGCTCTATTTTTAAGTCATGGATTCTCTTTTCTATATAATTATATCGGAAAATTCGAATATCAGAAGGTTTCCCTGCAGCAACTGATGGGAAAACCTTATGCGAGAGTTGCTATATTGCATCTGGTCATCATTTTAGGCGGTTTCTTATTAATGGCTCTAAAATCTCCTCTGGTTGGCTTATTATTACTTATAGTTCTTAAAATTATCTTTGATTTAAGAAGTCACATCAGGGAGCATGCTAAATTAAAGAATTGATTATTAAAATTATATTATTATTATGAAAGATAAAAAAAATTGACATCTATTTTCATCAATTTTTATAGTTTTATCAGGATAATGAGTAGTGATGTGTAAAAAAATGAAAAAAGGAATGA
>JAUXFF010000071.1 GCA_030620155.1 Candidatus Cloacimonadota bacterium
ATGGGCTCAAAAAAGGAAGAAAAGCTTGGAATTGAATTGAAGGAAAAAACTCAAACAGATATTAAAAACCTCTGTGGGAAAGTTAATATTCCACAATTAATAGTTTTGATCGATAAAATGAATGTTGTCATCTCTAATGACAGCGGACCCATGCACATTGCAGCAGCTCTAAAGAAACCCCAAATAGCGATTTTCGGTTCAACTCATACGAGTCTCGGATTCGCTCCTCAAAATAAAAATGCTGTTATTCTTCAAGCAAATTTAAAATGCCAGCCATGTTCTCTTTATGGAACTGAAAAATGCCCGAAAGGTACTTTCGAGTGTATGAGAGAAATAACACCTGAAAAAATTAAAAAAAGCTTAGAGAGTATTTTATTTAATTAGTTTTCTCTTGTTTCCAAACTTTTAACTTTTTGCATAACAGGTACTGTTAGGGAACACACCAATTGGAGAAAACTTAGATAAGCCGCTTTTGAATAATTCAGAAAACCGGCAAATTCAGGATAACTACTGTCCACATATCTATAATTAGGGACTAAAATAAAAAAAGGAGGAAACATGACTGAACACAAACCTATCCAGGATCCTGAGAAATTCTCAGAGATGAATTACAAGTACTTTGAAGCAAAATTATTTTCAGAGGATACTTCCAAAGAAGAGCTCGAAGAGATTTGTATGACTCTGGGACATTTACCCACAAAGAAGGCTCAGGACTTACTGCAGAAATTTAAAAACAGTAAAAGGGCAAAAGATGTGGAATGGCTGGATTGTGCTATTGAAGAGGGTAAATATTTATACCTTTCCTCAACTAATGAACAAGAAGAACGTGACTTGCTTGCCCTTAAATTGCTGCATAACAAGGATGATGAAATCGTTGAACTTATGGGCAAACGAGATGAGCATGACTATGCTATCCGGAAAATGAAAATTGAGTTAGAAGCGCTCGATGAACTTCTAAAAGAAGACCCGGATATTGAAATCGAGATTCTTGCTATGCAAAGTGTTATGCAATTTGAAACCGGAAAGTTAGAAGAAGTAGAAAAAAATATGGAACTTCAAGAGAAAATAAGGGAGAAGATCAAACAATCTATTAATACCGAACGTTATAAAAATGTTGATCCGATGTATATGGCAAATATTCATTTTGATGGAGAAGTCTGGTAAACTTGTCTTTTCCTGATTGGTTTTCTGTATATTTGTAAGAAAGATTTTACTTGTAATAGGGGGATAAGGACAATATTGAAGTAGAATAAATAAGCTGATTTTTTAATTCAAAGTAATATTTATATAGATAGCAATCTATTGTGTATCCCCTTGTAATCTTTACTTTTAAAACAAAGATTGTAAATTTTCTTTACACACAAAAAACTTTGTTGACAAATTTTTAACATTAAATTTTTTAAGCTTGAGTTTAAATTTACAAAGAGGAGAGATGAGCAATTGGGTTGATAAAGTTTTATTAAAATTTGCTTCACAGGATTCAACAATAATTGATGAAATACTTAAAAAATTAGAATTTGATAGCAGTGCGATTATTGAAATTATTGGAGAATGCGGAACCGGGAAATCATATATTTTTCAGGAACTTCATGAAACTCTCAACCAGCATAAAATCGAACATGATATATATATTCCTTTTATCTTTAAATATAATCAATTCAAGGAGTTAATTACACTTCTTACAGATATTAAAGAAGAACACTTTAATGAATTAATTGATCAGGCAAATGAGCTGGGAATATCCAGCAAATACGATTTTTTCTTCTTTTTATGTACAAAAATCGATGAACAGAAATTATTCAAACCAAAAATTATTCTAATCAATGATGGCATCTCTTTAGATCAATACACTTTAGATTTTCTACGATATCTAGTTCAGTATTTTGAGAAACAGAATATAAAATTTGTTATTTTCTCACAAGATGAAATCAGCCCTTATTCAGAAAAAATTGAAGTTCATTTAGCCAGTACAAAGGATATCAAGGAGATTGTATCTGAATATGTGAAAGATGATAAATCAGAGTATGTTACTGAAAGTGAGATTATATCCAAAATTTCAGGTGGCAATCTTCATATTGTTGCTCATCTTTTGAAGCACTTCTTTCAAAAAGGTAAGAAGATTGATTTCAGTTCATATATTGGGAAAAAGATAAGTATTGAAAGTATTTATTCTCAGAAGATTAGTGAACTGAATGAATCACAAAGAACACTTTTAATTACTATCTTTCTGCTTATAGACAGGGTTGATAAAAAAAATCTGGAAAATTTGAATAGCAAAACATTATTTTCAGATATAAATACACTTAAAAATGAAAGATTAATTTTTGAAAAGGGGAAAAAGATTTATCCAAATTGTATTTTTGTTTTTAAAGATTACTTCTTAAGTTTACCTAAAACAAAGCAGAACCATTATTATAATATTGTAGTTAAGAATTTTGATAATAAATTAACTGAAGATTTGAGAGTGATCTTTAAGAAACATGACAATAAGACTATTAATACTGCTATTGATTACCTCTCGAAGATTAGTGATTATAAATCTTTAAAAGATATATACAACATCATGTTGGAAAAGTTAGATGAACCTTCAGGAAGGATTGATATTTTAAAGAAACTGGGATTGGCAAATGTTCAGATCAATAATCTTGATACAGCCACTGAGAACTTCCGTGAAGCATTAAAATTATGTGTTGAGAATTCAATGCCAGCCGAAGAAATAGTGTATCATCTCTCAGAGAACCTTTTTAATATTAATTCCCTGGTTTTTGCCCTGGAGCTTATAAAGAAATATTCTCCCAGCTCGATAGATAATTACTGGAAATGGAAATTAACGATTTTAAAAGCCCAGATTTTAATGGATATGGAAAAATTTGATGAGGCTTTAGAAATTGTTGATAAGGCTTACCAGATATCTACTACAATAGACGAAAGGAAAAAGCGACACTCCATGCAGGCTAACAGCAGAAAATTAAAGGGTTTGATATTCTATTATGCCTATGAACTGGATAAAGCAGAAAGAGAATTTGATGAGGCAGAGAAACTTTATAAAAGCTTTGATAATATTAAAGGATTAGCCGCTATTTATAACAACCTTGGTGGTCTTTCCGTTGCTCATGGAGATTGGGATAAAACTGAAAAACTTTATCTGAAAAGCCTTGGATACGAAAAAATGCAGTATAGTTTAAGCGGTATTTCAGGATGTTATAGTAATCTGGGCTCACTCTTCGAAGATGAAAGTGATTATAAAAAATCTCTTTATTACCTGAATGAAGCCTTAAAGATCCAGAAACTACTCGATGACAGAGATGTCATAACAAAGATCTATAATAATATTGGCGTTACTTATATGGATAACGGCAAATTCAAAGAAGCTGAGGATTCATTTAATAAATTATTAGAGTTGGGTTTAAAATTTCATCTTTATAGAAATGTAATTGCAGCTTTGAATAATTTGGGAGCACTTTATTTTAAATCAGGGGATTGGGCTAAGGCTACAGACTTTTATGAAAGAGCCATAAAGAAATCTAAGGACAATAATTTTTATGAAGGCCTATGTAAATCCTATAATAACCTGGGGGAATTGTACGAAATAAGAAAAGAATATAGTCTTGCTTATGAATGTTATAATAAAAGTAAGGAGCTTCTACCAAAAATTTCAGAGGATTTTTTAAAAGCTGAGTTGTATGGAAACCTGGGAAGTATACTAACCTGCTTGCACCGATTTAAAGAAGCTTATGGTTACCTTGTTGAAAGCTATGACTTCTTCAAAGGATTAAACGCCAAAGATAAAATAATAGAAGGCGCTCAAAAACAAGCCTATTATTTTATTCAAACACGGAACTATGAGAGTGCTAATTATTATTTAAATGTTGCCTTGAAAATTTCAGAAGAAATTAATAATGAATTTCAGATCGGCAGATGTTATCATCTTCAAGCTCTGTTAGAAAAAGAGAATTCCGATCTTGCTGAGGAGCTGCTTAAAAAATCTATAAATATGTTTGTGAAAACAAATAACAATTTTGATCTTGCCATGTCTAACTATGAATATGCTTCATTATTATTTAAAAAGGATGAATGGGAGCAGGCACTGCAGATTTTGAGGGACAATCGGAAAATTATAAAACGTTTTGATGCGATTAAGTTTCTGGAAAAAAATGACATATTAATTCAAAAAATATCTCAAAAGCATGCAAAAGAACTAGATGAAGCTAAACAGCAGGAGTCTTTATTAGACCAATTTTATGAAGTTACTCAAGATCTGAATAATATAGGAGATTTTGATGTTTTACTTGAAACCTCTTTAGAAAAACTAATAGAATTTTCTGAAGCTGATGGTGGTATTTTCTGCCTGTATAAAAACCAGTTGGTTAAAGACACATGGGAATATATAATTTTCAATAATATATCAAATGAAGATAAAAATTTCAGCAAAATAATGGACATTGTTGATAAAACATTTGATGAAAATAAAGGTCAGAACATCAAACAACCTCATTTTGCTCCTGATTATAACAATATCATCTCTTTCCCATTAGGTGTAAGAAATGATAAAAAAGGAGTAATTTGTATTTTTTCCAAACATGGCTCACACTATTTTACTGAAAAAATGTTCAATCTGATCAGTGCGTTGTGTAATCAAATTATAGTTATAGTGGAAAATATCTCATTTAGTATTCTTCAGAAATCGCATGCAGTAATAAGGGAAGAACTAGCAGCAACTAGTACATTTGCGAATATTATCGGGAAAAGTGAAAATATCAGGGCGATTTTTAATGTAATAGAAAAAGTAAAGGATACTCCCACTACAATATTATTAGAAGGACCAAGCGGGACAGGTAAAGAACTTATTGCAAGAGCAATTCATTATAACAGTAATAGAAGAAATAAAAAATTTGTGGCTCAATACTGTGGAGCATTACCGGAAACACTTTTAGAAAGCGAACTTTTTGGGCATGTTAAAGGATCATTTACCGGTGCAACCCATGATAAAAAAGGACTGTTTGAAGTTGCAGACGGGGGAACTTTTTTCCTTGATGAAATTGCAGATATCAGTCTATCAACTCAGGCAAAATTATTAAGATTCCTGCAGGAAGGTGAAATAAAAAGAGTTGGCTCTACACGTACGGAAAGAGTTAATGTAAGGGTTATTTGCGCTACTAATGTTTCCCTGAAAGAAAGAGTTGAAAAAAGTGAATTCAGACTTGATCTCTATTACCGGCTTAATGTAATAAGAATTGAAGTTCCCTCCTTAAGAGAAAGAAAATCCGACATACCGCTTTTAACAGTTCACTTCTTGGATAAATACTGTCAAAAAATAGATAAAAAAGTGAATGGCATAACTGATGAAGCTATGAAATATTTGATGAATTACGACTGGCCCGGGAATATTCGTCAGTTGGAGAATGAAATTGAAAGAGCTGTTACTCTTGCAGAAAAAGAGTCTTATATAAAATCTTCTGATCTGTCCAAAGAAATTTACCGGTTCCAGGAAAATATTGAAACTATTAATTTGCTGGAAAAAAAATCTTTAAAAGATGCAGTTGAAAAACTTGAAAGACAGATGATAATAAAAACGCTTGATGAAAATAACTGGAACCAGACCAGAACAGCCAAAGAGTTGGGCTTAAGCAGACAGGGGTTGATAAAGAAAATGCAGCGTTATAAGCTGATGAAATAAATGTAAGGGGTTAAAAAAAACAGGAAAAGATTTTTCAGAAGATCATTTCAAAAAATCTTACCACTCTGTTCTAATTTTTTTATGAAATCACTTTTTAATTATATTGCTCTGGATATTGAAACTACAGGTTTTGATTTCCTGGAAAACGAAATAATAGAAATTGGAGCTGTTAAATATACAGACAGCAAACCGATTGAGAAGTTTTCCGTTTTTGTAAAACCTAAAAAAAAGGTTCCTCAATTTATTAAACAACTAACCCATATTACTGACGAACAATTAACCTCAGGCGAAACCTTGAAAAATGCTTTGACTTTGCTTAAAGAATTTCTCCGGAACGATATCATTGTATGCCATAATACAAGCTTTGATATTGGCTTTATTAATACAAAACTGGGGGAATGCGGATATCCCATTTTATCTAATCAGACTATTGATACACTTACACTCAGTCGCATATATCTTCCATATATTTTAAATCATAAATTGGAAACTGTGGCAAAATATTTAAAAGTCAGTTTGGAAAATGCTCATAGAGCAATTTTTGATGCTGAAGCTACCGGTTCCATCCTAATTAAACTTCTGGATTTTATTGATGAGAATATCTCTTTACAATTGAATAATAAATTGCTGGAAATTGCAGGTTATACAGATTTATCGCTGTATTTTTTCCTGGAAAAAATTGTGGCATACCAGCAAAAACATGCCCTGCTTTCTAAAAAGAAGTCAAAGATAGACTTTCATAGTAGAAATTACATTTCCCACAAACCTGAATCCGTAAAAGATTACACGATAAGTGATATTTTTCAAACTAATGGAGTATTTGAAAAAAAAATCGAAAATTATGAAGTTAGAAATGGTCAAATCCAAATGGCTGAAGCTGTTCTGGAAACTTTCCAGAATGATGAATACTTGTTGGTTGAAGCCGGAACAGGAGTTGGAAAATCTCTTGCTTACCTTATTCCTGCGATTTTTCATTCTAATTCTCATAACACAAAAGTTGTGATTTCTTCAAATACAAAGAACTTACAGGAACAACTTTTCTATAAGGACCTTCCTACTGTAAAAGAATGTTTGGAAGTTCCATTTAAAGTTGCCCTGTTGAAAGGACGCAGGAATTATATATGTGAAAGAAAATGGCAGGAAAACATAATTGATTTGAAAATGCAGTTCTCAACATCTGAAGCAATATCCTTAATGAACCTGGTTGTATGGAAAGAGTATACAAAAACCGGTGATATTTCCGAAAATTCATCTTTTAATTTGAAAAGAAATGGAAGTGTCTGGAAAAAACTTGTTGCAGACCGACATTTCTGTTATGGAAAGAAGTGTCCTTATTTTTCACGATGCTATCTTATGGATATCCGCAAAAAAGCAGAGAAATCCAATCTTGTTATAATTAATCATTATCTTTTACTTGCAGATATACTTTCCGAATATTCTGCACTTGGAAAATACGATAATCTTATCATAGATGAAGCTCATAATCTCCCTCATATTGCACCTAACGAACTAGGTCTGAGCCTTACTTATGCTGATTTCAACAGTTTCTTTTCACAATTATTTTCAATAAGAAATAAATTTCAATCAGGGATACTGGTTTACTTGAAAACTGCAGCTGCTAAAAGTAAGTTTAATCAACAGGAACACCTGGTGGAAAAGATTAAAAAAACAATAGAGTTAATAAAAGATAACAAAGAGATTTTTTCAGAATTTTTTAAGAAGATTGGTGAATTTGTTGATAAAAACGGCAATTATGGAAAACTGAGAATCAGGAACTTGGAAGACCTTCCTTTTATAACTGAATATCTGGGTAAAATTATTATTTTCTGGGAGAATTTTTCTAAAATTATTATGAGCATAAAGGATCTACTAACAGAGGTTAACAGTTCACTTTTAATAGATTACGAAAAACATATGGATAATATTGATGGAATACAACAAAGGATTTCGGAATTTTATAATGGTATGATTAGTATGTATAATCCTGATTTGAAAGAATATGCCTACTGGTTGGAAAGTTTCAAAACAGCAGATGAAAATTATCCCAATGGAATTTTAAATTATGCTCCCCTGAATATTAACCAAATTTTAAATGACAAGTTGTATGCAAATGTAAAATCAATAGTATTCACTTCTGCTACCCTGGCTATCAGGGGAATATTTAAATATTATTCAAATCGTATGGGTTTGGATTTACTTGAAAAAGGATATGTACAGGAGCTTGTGGTTGATTCTCCTTTTGATTATAAGAAGCAGACAATGATCCTGGTTGCAGGCTTTCTACCTGAACCTAAAGATAGATTTTTCCCGGCTCAGAGTATCGAACTTATTAAAAAAGCTATTGAAGTTTCTCAAGCAGGAACCATGGTTTTATTTACTTCCTACAAAGATTTGAATAATGGTTATGATGAGGTTAGTGAAGATTTTTATAGCAAAAATATATTACTCTTAGCTCAGGATAAAGGAATGGGACGAACAGCTATACTTAACGAGTTTAGAGAAAATAAAAAAGCTGTGCTCCTGGGAACAAATTCTTTTTGGGAAGGAGTTGATATTCCGGGAGAATCACTTGAGCTTCTGGTTTTGTATAAACTGCCGTTTTTAGCTCCCACAGAACCCATAGTGGAAGCTTACCTGGAAAAATTACAGGCCGAAGGAAAAGATTCTTTTATGTTTTACATGCTGCCTAATGCGCTTCTAAAATACAGACAGGGCTTTGGAAGACTTATCAGAAATAAAACTGATAAAGGTGTAGTTCTTGTTCTTGATAATAGAATATTAACTAAAAGATATGGGCATTATTTTAAGGATATAGTTCCTGCAAATACTATAATTACATCAAGTGTAGTAGAGATATTAGATCACCTTGGAAGATGGTTTAAAGGATTCTGAAACTACCCTGAAAGATGGGTTAGCGAAGCAAGATTTATCCGCCGTCTTGTCCGTTGTCTTGTCCGTGGTAACTTGTGAAGGCGGAAACATATAAAGGTGGAAGCTTCCCCCTTCGTCAGGTATACGGAAGTAGATGTAATAAATTACCAGACTTCGGGGGACAGGTTAGCGAAGAAGTTAGCGTAGGAGGATCATCTTTCTAACTTTCTGAAAATCACCAGCTTTCATTTTGTAGAAATAGACACCTGAAGCAACACTTCTATTGTTTTCATCTCTACCATTCCACTCGACATTATAATAATTCGGTTCCAGGTATTCATTTACCAGTGTATTAACTTTTTCACCTCTGAGATTATAAATATCGATTGTAACCTGGCTGGCTTCACTTATCGAGAAGGAAATGTTAGTGATCGGGCTGCGTCCGGATCCGGCATTTGTCGGATTAAATGGGTTGGGGTAATTGCCTGTAAGTTTTGTAACAAACGGAATTGTATTAGATGGTGAGCTAACGACTACAACAGTTGTTGAGATTGTATTGGAATTACCTGTAGTATAATTTGCTGTTACAGTATATTCATAAGAACCCTCAGAATCAACATGATCTGTGTAAGTCATATCCATTACATCTGTAGCGATTTTTGCTTCATCTCTACTTATAGTGAATCCCAGAAATTCACGATCTCTTGCACAGAATAAGTTGTTAATGGATTCCATTAAATATTCAACAACAGTATTTGTGCCATCAATCATGCCGGGATAACCAGCGGTTGTGAAGATAGTGTTGTCAGTCAGAATTCCTACTACATTCCCGTCGTAAAGTGTATAGTCAGATCCAATAGCATTTGAAGTGAGGTAATCCATGTATACACCGTCTCTAGATGAGAATATATCAGTTAGGATAACACTCAAACCATCTACATATGAACCTCCGGTTCCATTAATAGCAATCTCATCGGGGAAGAAAAGGTTATTTGCATCCTGATTTGCAGATGCGACCCCAAGATAATCATAAGGAAATTGACCTGCACTGAAAGCTCCGGCTGCAGGATATATATCATAAAAATAATCATATGCACTGATGATAACTTTACCACCACCATCTATATATGTTCCTAAGTTAGCTTCATCATTGGCAGTAATTGTACGCCCCATAGAAAACTGTTCACCGCATTCCCAGAAAACAACATCATAAGGAGCCATAGCAGCAGCATCAGGACCATCTGCGAAATCTTCATAAATATTATGAATGGAATAATCAATTCCTATTTCATCAAATAAGTCAATATAAAAGGGCTGAGTATCTGTGAATTCAAGATAAGCACTACCATCATCATCAATAAATAACAGGTTAACGGCTCCAGCCCAGGTCCAGGTAAGAAAAATTTCACCATTGCCAATTTCTTCACCGGTTAATTCACCTAATACACCAATTATTTCAGTTAATTCAACAGGTAGAGTGATAACATCGAAGATATTAATATTTTCCTGTAAGTAAGCTTCAAAACCGGTGAGATTTACTTCAAGGTTATATACACCCGGGTATACATCCTGGAAGAAACATACACCATCTGTTGGAGTTGGAGCTGTCATTGTATAAACATGTGCAGGATATTCATCCTGGTTGGTTAATGTAACATTTGCCCCTGTTGGATCATCACCTGAGTTTGTAGTTACATTCACAATAACTTCTGTGTACATCTCTTTCTCGAGAATATTGGAGAAAGAAGGATTTGAATATACATTATTAGTGAACACAGCTATAATCGCATATCTGTAGGCACCTGGAATTTCCAGATAAGCCCAGGATTCATCAGTATAAGTTGTATCTGTTACTCCTAAAACGATCTCAACCCAGTTTTCAGGTTGTTCCTGTTCACCATCGAGTAGTCTATAGATATCATATCCTTCCATTAAGCGTTCCCTGGTTGGAGTTGAGTTAATAGAGGATATTTTGCTTTCTGTTATCAGCTTCAGATCACGAATTTCAACAGAGTTTGATGAGAATTTATACATTTTTTCCGGAGCTTTGTTTTCATCTCCTCCTGGAGCAGTATTGCCTGTTATAGAGATAAAGTTGCTTATGTCAGCAACAACACGTGTATCTTGCATAATATTTACATAATCGAACCATACTTCATCACCTTGAATATCATAAGCAATTACATTACAGAATCCACTGGGATGTGTTGCGTCTGAAAAAGTGTATTCTAAAACACCATTAAAGTAAAGTTCAAAATCTGCACCTGAAGCAACGATAGTAACAATATTAGGTACACCGAAACCGGTGAGAAGGTTTATAGCGGTTGTCCAGCCTTGTATAAAGGTATAACTACCATTATCATACCTGATAACGCAATAATAACCATTCTGAGTGATATTAAACCGGTAACCGTTGCATGAAGCAGCACCTAAGAATCCATCAGCGCGAATAAATGCACCATGAGCATAGTCTCCGTTACCACTATTTTTTTGAACTTCGAATTCCATTGTGAAATCTTCTACTTCATTATCCCAATAAGCACTACCATTGGAACCAAGAGATTGACCGGTAAATTTCAGGTATCCGTCATCAACAGACCATCTGTCTTGAGGTTCGTTGAATAGATAGTCATTGGCTTCACCATCTTCAAAGTCTTCCATTCCGTAAAGAGTTGATCCTGATGCATGCCAGATCATTTCAGCGAATCCATTATGATCTTCTTCAACATAAACGCCAAAGGGAGGATAAGCCAATTCATTCATGATGATATCACCAAGGTCTAAGTTAGTTTCACCTACAACCACGTTTTCATCTACATAAGTTTCATAACCTTCGTAACCGGAGATAGTTAGAGTATAGATATGATCTGAATATACACCGGGAAGTGTAAAGAGACCATCGTCTCCTGTAAAGGTTTCATAAAAATCAAATCCTTCTAATTCAACAAAAGCGCCAACAACATCTTCGCCCGTATCACTGGTAATTACATGACCGGAAACTTCAACATTTGGCAATTGATCAAGATAGAAATCCTGTTGTGTCGTCTCATCTTCTGTAATTGTAACATTATTAGTTTCATCATAATAACCAAATGCCGAAGCAGTTACATCATAGTTTCCAGTAAAGACGTATGGGAAATTGTAGTAACCTGTTTCATCAGTATATGTATTGAATATAGTTCCTTCAACCACAACCAATGCACCTTCGATAATATCTCTTCCTGCTGCTGTGTCTTCATATACATGTCCCTCTAAAGAACCAGTGGGAGCATATTCATAAGCTCCCATATCAATAATTGCAATTCCATCCCCATCTCCGTCCCAGATTCGCAGGTTGCCAATTATATCCCATAGTGGCAAATTCAATCCTGTAGTATCGGGAATACCAGCATCTATACAGGGAGAATCTTCCAGAAGCAAATAAGGATGTTCTCCAGTTCCGAAAAATAACGGGTCTGAATCTATATTGCCAGTACCTTCCCAACCACCTTGTATATCCGAATATGTCGCTGTAACTGAGCCGGAAGAAATATAGATCTCTTGTGGTGAATCATTCCATAAAATACAATCTATTAATGTTGCACTGGAATAATTTGCACAGGCAATTCCACCACCATCAGTCCAATACGCAGAATTATCTGTGATTGTAACATTAATTAGCTCAGAACTGCTTTCAAGAAAAGCAACACCTCCACCACTACCGAAATCAACAGTGTTATTATAAATTAAATTATTTATTGCTAAAATATTATTTGATTGGTTAATACAAATTCCTGCTCCATAAGCAACCCCATAACCGCTTTGGG
>JAUXFF010000074.1 GCA_030620155.1 Candidatus Cloacimonadota bacterium
CATTCCATAAGCAATTAATCCAACATAAATTCCAAGACCACCAGCATTTTCAAGTGTGCAATATTTAAAGATACTTTTTCCAGCATCGTCAGTAATAAATATTGTTCCCCAAAAATAGTCATTATCATCCTGTAACCTGGTAAATAAAATGCTGTCCTGTTCCGTGCCTTCTGCTATAATTCTGCCATCAACCCAGAACATTTTTGCATCGTTAGTACCATTTTGATACCAGAAATGTTCATTAAAATCCTGCCAGCTTGTTAATGGGGCGCTTTGAATATAAATCTCCGTTCCGGGCAATATAGTTAATGTTACTCCTTCATCGACATAGATATTATCTATTACATGGTAGGGATTATTATCAGGTGACCAGATAGTATCTTCAGTAAGATGACCGCTAACTTCTATCGAGGAAAGACTAAAACTGAAACTAATAAAGATTAAAGAGAACAAAACTTTCTTTCTCACTTTTCCATTCCTGTTTGCTTAAACTTCTAACATACCAAACATCTTAATTTAGAATTTATAGGTCAAGAAAATAGTGTCTCCGTCCGAACTGTACTGTGTCCGGCAGCTGCTAGAGAAGCCGGGTCATTCATTTTTCATTTTAAATTATTCATTACTACTCTTTTTTATTTCCTCGTCTCTGGTTTCTTTTATCTCATTACTTTTTCTTTTTCCTTTTTGATTTTGTACTTTTTCCTTTCTCAAAGCAGGAGCTTTGAGTTACTTTCTCCTTTTCTCCTTTTCTCTCAGTCTCCCAGTCTCCGTTTCCCCCTTTCTCCCTTTCTCCCGTCTCTCATCTCTATTTCCTATTTCCTTTTTACTTCTTACTTCTTACTTCTTACTTTATCTCTCAGTCTCCCAGTCTCATTGTCTCCCTTTCTATTTTTTCCTTGCCAAAAAAGTTGTGATAAAAGCTTTATAAAAATTGAATGGTTAAAAATGAGGTAATAGATGTTATATAAATATCTGTGGGAATGGCAAAATCAAGTTAGATTTCAAAACCTTACATTCAAGGAAATCAGAAAGTTTGAAGACCAGTATGCCATCTTTTTCAGGAATGAAAAACTTTTTCTGCAAATTAATTTATCTTCACAGGATTGTTTCTGTTTCTTCTCATCTAATAAATTTCATAAATTTGAAAAAGCTCCAAAGCTTCATAACATCAATTCTAATTTACATAATGCAAAGCTTAATAAAATTGGAATTTCAGATAACGATCGGATTATAAATCTTTATTTTACACGTTTAGATGTAGATAATTTGATAAAAAGATATCAACTTATTATAGAATTGATTCCAATATTTAAGAACATAATTTTAGTAGGGTTGTCTGATAGTTCCGGAACTTTAAAGGATAAAATAATTGGTTGTTTGAGAAAATTCAGTGCTACTGAAAATAGACCTCTAAAGGTTTCACCCGGTATAAAATATAAGGCACCAGAATCCGATTATAAAAACATAAAAGAAGGAATTGATTATCCGCTTTATTATAACTCTGAAGGAAAAATTGTAGAAAATTCTAAAGAAATATGGAGTTATAAAAACATAAACAGTTTATTTGAAGAATTGTATTTTAATTGGATTTATAAGAATAAAATTGCAAGATTAAAACAAAAAGAGATTTCCCTTACGAGCAAAAAAATATCAAGAAAACAAAAAAAGATATATAAACTTGAACAAGAACTTGCTGATACAGAAAGAGAGGAAAAATGGAAACAACAGGCGGAACTTTTAAAAGCAAATTTTGATAAGATAAAACCGGGAATGGGTGAGATCACTTTAATTGATTATTATCAAGAGGATCTTCCTGAAATAGAAATAATTCTGCAGAAAGATAAGAATACCAGACAAAATATTGAGTTTTATTTTAAAAAGTTTCGCAAAGCGCGTGACGGGAAAACAAAAATTAAACAGCAAATCGAGCTTACAGAAAATGAAATTAGATTGCTCAAGAAAGAAATTGAGGAAATCCGGGGAAAAGAAGACTTTATCATAAGAAAAGAAGAAAAAATTTCAAAGAAAATTAGTGAAATCACAAAATGCAGGAAATTAGTAATAAATGAAAACTGGGAAATTCTTATAGGTCGTTCCAACAAAGAAAATGATCTTCTTACAACGAAAATTGCCAAACATTATGACTGGTGGTTTCATACCAGGATATTTCATGGAACACATTTGATCTTAAGAAATTTTAAGAAAAAGGAACTTCCGAATAATTTGAAATTGATTTGTTGTAGATTAGCAGCTTATTATAGTAAAGCTAAAAAATCTTCCAATGTACCTGTGGATTATACCCAAATCCGCTATGTGCGTAAACCCCGGAAAAGTCCTCCCGGGTTTGTTACTTATATAAATCAAAAGACTTTATTTGTTGATCCATTGAGTATAAGAGATGCAAAATCTGTTTTGAGTAGATTGGATAGAATTTAGCTCATTCGAGTAGATTAAATCGCGTGATGATGAATTTATCAGCATTAAAAGATTGTAATATCTGTCCCAGGAAATGTGGTGTAGACAGGCTAAAAGAAACAGGTTATTGTAGAAGCGGGATAAATCCGATTATCAATACATGGCAGAAACATTTTGGGGAAGAACCTGCCATAAGTGGGAATAGAGGTAGTGGTACAATATTTTTCAGTAATTGCAATTTAAAATGTATATTTTGTCAGAATTTCAGGATAAGCCAGTTGGGTTATGGCAGGGAATATTCTATTGAAGAACTGTCGGAAATGATGATGAGTTTACAGGAATCTGGGGTTCATAATATTAATTTTGTAACTCCAACACATTTTTCCCTGCAGATATATGAAGCTATCTTGTTAAGTAAAGAAAAGGGATTAAAAATTCCTATTGTCTGGAATTCAAATGCTTTTGAAAATGTAGAAACCTTAAGAAAATTTAAAGGTCTGATTGAAATTTATATGCCTGATTTTAAGTATTTTGATTCAGAAGCTTCATTTAAATATTCAGATGTGAAAGGATATCCCGATGCTGCAAAAAAGGCAATACTGGAAATGCATAAACAGGTTGGATATTTGGAACTGAATGAAAATGGAGTAGCAGAAAAAGGTGTTTTGATACGACTATTGTTACTTCCGGGAAATATCAATAATATAAAAAAAATCCTTGAGTGGATTGCTGAAAATCTGGGAACTGAAACATATATAAGCCTGATGTCACAGTATTATCCAACTTATAAAGCTGAGGAGTTTCCTGAATTGTCGCGTTCAATAACTCATAAAGAATATAAATTTGCTAAAAACATAGTGGAGAGTCTGGGTTTTGAAAATGGTTATTTCCAGGATGTGTATCCAACCCCGAAATGGACTCCTGATTTTAAGAAATGAATTCAGAAAGGAAAATAGTTGTGATTCAATCCCCGATTTAATTAGGTAGAGAATTGAATCATCATTATGAGGTTAAAAATGAAAACAAAAGCTGTTGTATTAGTCAGCGGTGGCATGGATAGTCTGATTACCGCTGCAATTGCCAGAAAAGAATGCGACGAAATTTACTTTCTTCATCTGAATTACGGACAGAAAGCTCAGATAAAAGAATTGGAATCATTCCTTAAAATGAAGGAGTATTTTAAACCTGAGGATTTCCTGATCATTGATGTGGATTATCTGAAAAAGATCGGTGGCTCCAGCTTGACAGATGAAAAGATCCCGGTAAAGGATTATACCGGTTCCCGGGAAGTTCCTGATTCTTATGTTCCTTTCCGGAATGCTCATCTATTAACAATTGCTGTTAGTTGGGCAGAAGTAAGGGGAGCTAACAGGATTTATATCGGTGCAGTTGAAGAAGATAGTTCAGGTTATCCGGATTGTCGTGAGAAGTTTTATGAAGCTATGGAACAGGCAATTGATAAGGGAACGAAAGATGAGACCAGGATAAAAATTATTACTCCTGTTATTCATAAAAAGAAATCTGAGATAGTTAAGATCGGGAAAAAATTAGGAGTTCCTTTTGAACTAAGTTGGAGTTGCTATGAGAATAATGAAAAGGCTTGTGGAAAATGTGATAGCTGTTATTTAAGGATTAAAGCTTTTAAGGAAGCAGGAATAAAAGATCCAATTCATTATGATATACATATTGATTGGGGGAAAGATAGCCACAGACAAACACAGACAAACACAGACAAACGCAGATAAATATAAGCATTGTGAAATAAGAGGAATTAAAAGTCAGTGATAGTCAGTGTAAGTCAAGTGGCAAAAAGAGAGCCACCTGCCTACGTCAAACTACGGCAAGGCAGGCAAGACTTGCACAGAAAAACACAGACGAAGATAAGAATTGTGAAGTAAGAGGAATTAAAATTCAGTGATAGTCAGTGTAAGTCAGCCTGCCCCGTTAGCCATGGTGCATACCGTGGTTGACTAACTGGGGTGGCAAAAAAGAGCCACAAGACTTGCACAGAAAAACACAGACGAAGATAAGAATTGTGAAGTAAGAGGAATTTACTCTTGTATCCAAGCACCAACTTTACTCTTGTATCCAAGCCCCAGCTTGGATACATCACTTAAAGGTTGGACTCTTTAAAATAGTTGTGAATGGTTTAATGGGTTACCAAACAGGGCACACTATACAGTATGCTAAAGGTTTGGTAACCAGGGGATCGCAGGGGGTGGTAACCAATGAAAAAGTCAGTGATAGTCAGTGTAGGTCGAGTGGCAAAAAAAGAGCCACCTGCCTACGTCAAACTACGGCAAGGCAGGCAAGACTTGCACAGAAAAACACAGATGAAGATAAGAATTGTGAAGTAAGAGAAATTAAAGTCAGTGATAGTCAGTGAAAGTCAAGTGGCAAAAAGAGCCACCTGCCTACGTCAAACTACGGCAAGGCAGGCAAGACCTGCACAGAAAAACACAGACAAAGATAAGTATTGTGAAATAAGAGGAATTAAAAGTCAGTGATAGTCAGTGTAAGTCAAGTGGCAAAAAAATAGGAGAAAAAGATGAAAAAAATTAAATTAGTTGTGTTATTTATCTTGATTTTAACATTAAATTACAGTTCAGAGCATTTACCAGATGAATATGAAGTATTTGGAATTGCTTTAGAAGGTCCTGCAGCAGACAGGAACGCTGAAATTTCCAGTTTAACCTGGTATCAGGATTATCTTATTATAATGCCTCAATATCCTGATTTTGAAGATAAATCCGGTATAGGCAAGTTATTTGCAATTCCTAAAAAAGAACTTATAGCATACATCAACAAGGAAATCACGGAACCTATTAAACCTCTGGAGATCAAGATTAATATCAGTTTTTTTGCTAATACAATATCCGGTTTTGAAGGTTTTGAAGCCATAGCTTTCTTTGAAAATAAAGTCTTTATGACTATTGAGTCTGAACCGGAAGCTGTGTTTGGATATTTAGTTCGCGGAGAGATTATGCCTGATATGTCGGAAATTATTCTTGATACAACCAGGATAACTACTATATTACCTCAGGAAAATATTCCTAATGCCAGCGAGGAAACCATCTTGGTTACAAAAGACAGGATCATTACGATTTATGAGGGTAACGGTGAAATCATCAATCCTCAGCCTGTGGCTCATGTTTTTGATCACGAACTTAATCCAATAACTATGATTCCGATTCCTGCAATCGAGTATAGAATTACTGATGCAACCATAATTGATGAAAATCATGAGTTCTGGGTGATAAATTATTTCTGGCCCGGTGATAGAGAATCATTTCAGCCCGGAAAGGATGAATTAAGTATCCTCTACGAAAAAGGAAAAACACATCAGGAATCGGAAATTGTGGAAAGACTGGTGCAATTGAAATATGAAAATGAGGAAATTTTATTAACCCCGGAACCACCTCTGCAGCTTAAATTGATAGACGAAGCACGGAATTGGGAAGGTCTGGTCCGACTGGAAAATTATGGATTTATTATAGCGACTGATAAATACCCGAAAACTATTCTTGGGTATATTATTACTCAGTAATGGAAAAAATAATTTGAGTTGCTTCTTGTTAATTCACCTGCCTTACCGTAGATTCATTTAAGGTAAGTGATCTAAAAAATTATGAAAAAAATCAAGATCATCGGAGCAGGATTAGCAGGTTCTGAAGCTGCTTTACAACTTGCAGATAAAGGCTGGAAAGTTGACCTGTACGAGATGCGACCTGAGGTTCAGACTCCTGTTCATCAAACAGGTGACTTTGCCGAACTTGTTTGCAGTAACTCTTTAAAATCAACACTCCTTACAACAGCATCAGGATTATTGAAAGAAGAAATGAAAATCCTTGGCTGTAAGCTGCTTTCTATTGCGGAATCGTGTTACGTTCCAGCAGGGAGTGCTCTGGCAATTGACAGGGAACTGTTCGCTCGGAAAGTAACAAAAATAATCTCTGAACATCAGAATATTGAAATATTCAGAGAAGAAGTAACAGAACTTGGAAACGATATCACAATTGTTGCTTCCGGACCATTAACTTCGGAGAAACTTACTGAAAATTTAATTGAAATAATTGGAGATGAACACCTCTATTTTTTCGATGCTATAGCCCCAATTATTTCTGCAGATTGCTTGAACATGGATTTAATCTATAGAAAAACACGATATGATAAAGGAGAACCTGATTATTTAAACTGTCCTTTTTCAAAAGAGGAATATGAAAAATTTGTTTATTCTCTGAATTCGGCTCAAAAACATGAAGCCAGAGAATTTGAATCTAAATTCTTTAAAAATGTAAATTTCCGGTTTTATGAAAATTGTACTCCTATTGAAGAATTGGCAAGAAGGGGGAAAGATACTCTCCGGTATGGAGTTATGCGACCTGTGGGATTAGAAGAACCTGGAACGGATAAACGACCTTATGCTGTGATCCAACTTCGGGCTGAGAATAAAGATAGAACAGCTTATAACCTGGTTGGATGTCAGACTATGTTAAAGTATGGGGAACAGAAAAAAATCTTTAAACAGATTCCCGGATTGCAGAATGCGGAATTTCTGAGGTTTGGTTCCATTCATAGAAATACTTATTTGAATAGTCCTGGAATTTTAAATGAGGATCTTTCCCTGAAGAAGAAAGATAATATTTTTTTAGCAGGTCAACTCAGTGGGGTAGAGGGTTATGTAGAATCTATTTTGAGTGGAATGCTTGTTTCGAAAAATGTAATGCGACCAGCCGGGTCGCAACCAAGCTCGGTCAAACTGGTCGAGTTACTTCCTGAAACCACCATCTCCGGACAACTCTGGCGGCATTTGATCACAGAAAACAAGAATTTTCAACCGATGAATGCTAATTTTGGTCTTCTCCCTTCTCTTGAAGATAAGATAAAAGACAAAAGATTAAGGAAAGAAAAACTGGCTGAAAGAGCGATAAAGGATTTGGTAGTTTCGGTTCAAAAATGTTGTAAATAATTAATTTTGCAAGTTGAGTAATAAATCATTTATTATTCTCTCAGATGTTGAAAAGATTATTTTCGTGTAACCGAGAATTTAAATTCATTAAATTTATAAAATTGGAAAAGATTCATATGTCTTATATTATATTTACTACATACAGCTGGTATTTTATGAGGTGATCTTTCACTTTCTGTACTTACTAATACATAAATCGAATCATCTCCAAATAATCCATATTGTTCCATGATTTCTAATAATAGTGCAATCAACCAAGGATCAGCTTGATCCTTTTCTGATTCAGGATCTATTATTTTTGGGAAGCTTCCTAATATTTTTGGTACAAGTTCTGTTTGACGTTTTGTTATAGATTTGAAATTTGCTTTAAAACGTGAAACCCATTTCGCTAGTTCATCCATAGTTCCTGATTTTGGCACAATTTCATTAAATACTAATTCATGAGAAATAATGATATGTTTCTTTAACATTTCCTCTAAGAAAGACCAAAGATCAGGAATCAATGATATTGGATAGAATCTATGTATTCTAACAAATGCACTTGTATCAAAGCAAAATATTTCGTTGTTAGAGTTCATTTAAAAGCCTATTGATGCGAAGGTCTAAAGCATTGGAGGCTTCGGAATAGTTAATTTGATTATTTGTTACAGCTTCTAATACCATATTGAAAAAAGTCTCTCCTCTAGAAGCTTTACTACGAACCTCTGGTAATACAAAACCATCTTTACTTTTTCTTTTTTTATATGTAGATCTAATTTCATCCAGTATAGAGAAAAACTTTATATCAGATATCAAATTTTCTTCTTTTAGTTTTCTTAGATATGCTTCCCTGCTAACATTTAATTCACTTGCATATTTCTTTATTTCATCTAGAGAATCAGTTTGGATTAATGTGTTTACAGGAATCAAAATTTCTGCCGCTAAAGCATTGCATTCCCATTCATCTTTTTGATTTTTATTAATATTATCAATTAAACACATTCCAGATTCATGTCTTAGGATATGAATTAATTCATGGAATATCGTGAAAATTCTTCCTGTATATGGATGATTACTGTTGGTTATGATAACATAAGGAAAATTATTAGTTAAACAGAATCCATTAACTTCTTCTAGTGGCATAGAAAACTGAAATATCAAAATTCCCAATTTATCTTCGACTTGGATTCTCCAGTTACGATATGCTTCATAGTCTTTTTTCCAAGAGAGTTGTTTATTGATATTTACTTCCAATTTATTTCTTATCCATTTTGCGAGATCATGTGGTTCATTTTTTTTAAATTCATTTATCCAGTGATATCTTTTTTCCCAATAACCTTTATCTTTTAATTCAAATGCAATTTTTTGTAAACGGTTTACTCTTCGTAAGATTAATAATACATCTTTAGATAATTTACTTTGTTCCGGAGATAAATTTCTAAAATCTTTAGGTTTTTTTATTTCATCAGGCACATTTTGTAAAAAAAATACTGCGATTTGCCTTCTGTAATATCTTGCTAAATCTTTTAGTTTTCCTAAGGGAATATTTTTTCCTTCTATTTCCCAATTTTGATATATTTCATTATTAATAGGTAGTTTATAAGCTACTTCACTAATGTTATAACCAGCTTCTAATCTAGCCCATTTCAGAATAATTGGATTAATGTTAACAGATATTCTTTTCATAATTTCTTAATTTTTAATTTTTTTACATTTTTATTATCTTCTAAGATACGATTCATCTTTTTATTATCCTCAAAATACTATTAACAAAATGTTTATTATTTTTTTTCTCGTCAAGAAATAAACTTCCAACCTATGAATACTAACTTCGGTTTGCTGCCCTCACTTGAAGATAAGATAAAAGATAAAAGATTAAGAAAAGAAAAACTAGCTGAAAGAGCGATAAAGGATTTGACTCGCAGCAAGGTTGAAAACACTCCAAAATTTTAACGAAGGAGAAAACAAAGAGCGATCACTCTGTGTCCCAATCTGCCTTCAATTCATCTGTCAATTCATTAAATCTTTTTACAGCAATATCGAGTTTAGATTGCAATTGTATGAAATCTTCAACAAATAAGAGGTTTTCTAAAAATTTCAACTCATTTTCAGGATAATCACGGTATAAATATCTTAACCCGAAATCGTATTTGTGAGGTCTATACTTGAGATTCAGAGCAACACCTAATCTGCTTAGAACCCTGAAGTATAAATCAAAAGCATCGATTTTATTTTTTCTTAAAATCTGTTTTTGTGCATCCATTACCAGGAAGGGAAAAGAATCCTTGATATTTTTATAAATTTTTTTTCCCTTTTTTTGGATTTCTTCCTCAGGTGTAGGAGTAGGATCCATCAAAGATTTTTTATCAAACCATATCTGGGAATTGCCATGCCTGTCCGCTTCCATAAATCTGTTTTTAGCTGAAAGTTTCTCAATTAGAAGATCAACATAAAAAAGAGGGGGAGAATTCTTGAGAATATAGAAACATTGAGAATGTCCGTGCCAACTTGGTTCCGGCATTTTGAACCTGGTTTTTATGCCATATTTTTTCTCAAGATAGTTCTCGATTTGTTCAAAAACTTCTTCAACCGCATCATCCTTGCATATCACTCCCAGATCAAGGTCTGAGAGGTCATCAAGATATCCCGTTGCTGCTGAACCACCTTCCCATACTGTGAAAACTGCATCATTTGATTTTAAAAGATTTTTAAGTTCAGCTATTATCTCTTTTCTGAAATCAGTCATAGAATTATCCTTATTTTACTTTTTAAATGAGTCCTGCAAAATTAAGGAAAATTTCAAAAACCATTGAAATGGTTGAAATTTTCATGTTAAAGTTTATAGATCCCCACAACTAACCCCAATATACATCAGGGCAAGAGTTGTGGGTTAATTCGACACATATTATTGTATTTCCGGCAGCTGCCGGATCTACTGTGGGATTAAGTATGACACTAATTACTTAATAACCGCTTCGCTTGTCCCGTTAAATCCTTTTTCATTTAACTGGGAGCGGTTTCCACTTCAATTTTGCAGATCCCTTTTATTTTTTCATATAAACTGATAAATTGTTCATTTTTTTGTTTGGATCTAAATTGAATCAGGGTTTTCAGTTTCTTTTTCCATAAAAAAATCTTTGTAAAAAATCGATGATTCAATAAAAGGATGTTTGATAAATTCTTCTTTTCGATTTTCAATCTGTATAAAAAACTCTTCCTCTATCACATCATAATCAGGTAAGTCCTCTGATGCTTTGCGATTGTTGAAAAAAATATTATCTTTGATTTCAAAATTTTCCGGAACTGAATGTTCTGCTAAAGCACATTGAAAGCCATAATAATCAGGTGAATCATAAGCAGAATTCTGCCCGGTTTTAATGATTATGTTACCTTTAAAGTGTCCTGGATTTTCTTCTACAGAAGATGTAATGGCAGCTCCCATTGCTCCCAGGTTGTAAATGATATTGTTCTCAATAATTCCAATTGGTTTTCCTTTTCCGGCATCCCACAAAGATATCCCCCAGGTTAGTAAATCTTCAATGATGTTATTCCTGACCTCTCCCCGGGCATCTACAAATAAACCAATCCCTTTCCAATAGCGTTTTATAAGATTGTTTTCGATTACTGCTTTAGCATTCCACGTGACTCCTATTGCTACACCTCTGCCACCCCGGGGAATTCTTCCGCCGGCTTTATCAATACCATCGATGATATTTCCTTTGATATGGGCTTCAGCATCTCTGTAAAGAGCTATTCCATCCCATGAATTTTGCAATATTTTATTATTTAAAATTTCAAGATAAGAATTCTCTCTACCACAAATACCCATAATCCCAACTATATTTTTTGAGATCAAAGTAGAATCTCCGAAATTCCTGCAGATAATATTGTTTTGGATAATCACATTGCTGTTTTTCACTACAATGGCTGCATCACTGGCAAATCCGGAAGTATCACGAATACCGCCTGTAATGATGAGATTTTCAATAACACAATTTTCACAATCTTTAATATAAATTCCATAACCAGCATTAGTATGAATAATTGCGGATCTATTCTTCGGTCCGATAATTTTCAGATTTTTTCCTGAAATTATAACTCCGGCAGTTGCAGGAATAGGAGTATCCGGGTCTTCGCAGTTACCACAGGTCGAATCAATAATGCTGATAGGATTCAAATTGTAAATGCCTGGCTTTAAACGAAATTCCAGACCTTCCAAACGGTATTGGAAGATTTCTTCAAGTTGTTCTGTTGTTGATATGGTAATGGGTCTCTTGTTTAGAAGAAATATCAATACTGATATAAGAACAAATACAAATATTAAACCGGTTTTACTCTTCAATCTTTTTTCCTGGAAAGTTTATAGATAGAATTCTTTTCTTCTATCTTCAAAAACATCATTATAAGTGGTTACTTTTTTGTCATTTGCCAGTGCAGGTTCGATTTCCGTAACAAAAATCCTTTCTTCATTTTCATTAAATCTTTTTATTATTTCACCTTTTGTTGTTACAATTTGACTCGTACCAGTGAAATGTAACTCTTTATCTCCATTTTTCTCTTTCCCTGTTCTGTTGGCGGTAATAGTAAAAACACAATTTTCAATGGAGCGTGTTATCATGGCTTGCTGGCAAAATGGCA
>JAUXFF010000059.1 GCA_030620155.1 Candidatus Cloacimonadota bacterium
AAAATATGAACCCTGCGGTTTACCACAGATGGAAACACCACGTTTAGGCACCTTGCCTATTGTGCGAGCAACTGGAGGTTTAAAAGACACGGTCGAACATCTTAATATTAATAAAAATACAGGTAATGGTTTTGTATTTGAAATTTGTGATAAAGCCGGTCTGGAATTTGGAATTAAAGAAGCTATAAAATTTTATAATTCTTCTTTTGAAGTTCGTAAAAAGACAATCCAACGTATTATGAGCGAATCAAAAAGAAAATTTAATTTAAAGAATACAGCTCAAAAATATATAGAAATATATGATATCTTGATCAAAGAGAAAGAAGCAAATAATTAGGTTATAAAAATATGGTAAATAGCGGGTTCAATTAGCTCACTGATTATCCCAGAGGGAATCGGAGAATACGACAGAACCAACCATAAAATCTGGAATTTACTTCCTGTTAATAATAAAGAATAAATATCCTATATATAATAATATAAAAAAACAAGCTTCTGTTCTATCCAATTTCCTTTTTTTCCCGGTAAACATAGTTACAAAGAATATAAGAGTAATGAGAATTAAAATAAACATATCAATATTTAAAGATAAATTGTATTCAAGGGGATTAATAAGAGAAGAAACTCCAAGCACCATAAATAGATTAAATATATTCGAGCCGATCACATTACCTATAGCAAGGTCATATCTTTTTCTGGTAACTGCGATAATTGAGGTTACGAATTCAGGGAGAGATGTACCTAAAGCAATAATTGTAAGTGCTATTAATTTATCGCTTACACCCATCTCTGTAGCTATTTTAATTGCTTGATGAACAACTAATTTACCGCCAAAGAAAAGACCTAAAGTGCCAAGTATGATAAATATAACTGTTTTCAAATTAGAATATATTATAATATTGTATTCTTCCGATGCCGGGATTTTGGAAATACCGATCACATAAATAAAGAATAAGAGTAAGCTTAAAACCAGGATCAAACCATCAATTCTGGAAAGTGCATGACCCTGAAACCCGAAATTATTAGCTAAGGCTAATACTAAAATTGTACCTATCAATAAAAAGGGAATTTCTTTTCTTACTGTATTTCTTTGAACGGATATAGGATAAATTATCCCCGCTATACCCAAAACCACAAGGATATTGAAAACATTACTTCCCACTATATTCCCGAAACATATTTCAGGATGACCTTTTAGACTGGCTATTATATTTACGATTAATTCAGGAGATGAGGTACCAAAAGCAACTACTGTTAACCCAATTGCAATATCAGAGACAGACAGTTTTTTTGCTAAAGATGTAGCTCCATCCAGCAAAAAATCAGCGCCTTTAACTAATATTACAAAACCTATTATTAATAGAAATATCGTTATAATCATTTATACTTCCTGAATCAGATATTAAAAATTTTAGTGGCCTTATTTTGTAAAGAAATAAAGAGATCTAGCTTGCAATTTATTTCCTTTAAAAAATCACCCATGGTTTTTTTTGCAAGTTCAGGCTTATTATTTTGTTCACTCAAGTGGGCTAAAATCAAATTTTTCAATCCAGGATGAATAACCTGGCTGATTACACCAGCCGCCTGTTCATTTGATAAATGACCCTGTCTGCTTCTAACTCTCTGTTTTAATTGCGAAGGATAAGAACCCTCCAGAAGCATTTTTAAATCATGATTACTCTCCAAGATAATAGTAGTAGCATTCGTTAATTTGGTTAACAAAAGTTTTGTACTAAAGCCCAGATCAGTAGCAATGGCAAGTTTTCTTTCAGAGTCACCAGCCTTCCGGAAAATAAAATTACACCCTTCAACTACATCGTGAGAAGCGGAAAAAGGACTTATAATTAAATCACCAATTTGAAAAGATTTACCTTGTTCAAAAAATAAAAATCCTTCAGGAAGAAATCCCAATTTTCTTTTACAAGCTAAATATGTAAGTTCAGTAATATAAAGAGGTATTTTAAGTTTTCTGCAGATAATACCTGCACCTTTAATATGGTCGTTATGCTCATGGCTGACTACCAGGGCTTGAATTTTATTTTCATTCAAATGTATACTTTTTAATGCTTGAGAAATCCTTTTACCGCTAAGACCTGCATCCAATAATATTTTTGTGTTTTCAGTACGAATGACTGTACAATTTCCCTTACTACCACTTGCCAGAACTGCAGTTTGAAACATTTATATATTCAAAAAAATTATTTAATATAATAATATCTGTTATTCAAAACATCATATTCAGACCATTCTGCCTTATCGTTTTGAACACTTTCAATTATCTGTTTAACGCCAACGGTCTGAGCGTCAAGATTATCAGCATGATGCAGAACAATAGCTTCTAACATTTGGGGAAGTCTTACAGAAGCTTTTTCATATTCACCGTGATGTGCTAAGATCAAGTGTCGGAGCTTCATTAAAGTATTTTTCGGGAAGTTATTTATCTTAGCAGCTTTCTCATAAATGATCTGATCACCCAGACTGATATGTCCAATTAATCTTCCCATAGGAGTAAAATCTATAGTGGATTTCACATTGTATTCATACACTTTCCCAATATCATGAAGAAGAGCGCTGGAAATTAATAAATCTTTATCTACCGGATAAAGAAAAGAAACAAAGTCACAAATCGATACTACAGATATTGTATGTTCAATTAAACCTCCGATAAAATTATGATGCCAGGTTTTTGCAGCAGGAGATTTTAAGAAAAGTTTGAAGAAATCTTTGTCTTCAAAAATTTCCAGGAGTAATTTTTTCAGATAAACATCTTTGATGTTTTCAATATATTGAAAAAGTTTATCTGAAAGTTTATTTATATCTTTTGAACTGGTTGCGATAAACTCAGAGAGATCATACTCATCCTCATTTAATACACGTACTTTATTAACTGTAATTTGAATTTGAGACTTATAGCTAATTACAATACCCTTAATTCTTATAATATCTCCTTCTTTGAATTTCTCTGAGATTGTCTGAGCATTGTTCCAGATATTGGCAGATATAGATCCGGTTTTATCAGTTAATTTCAACCGCAAATAAAAGTCCTTTGTACCTTCTCTCAATTCTTTCTGAGAAACTAAGAAATCATTCATTATTTCTTTATTAAGATACTGACCGATTTCGTTTACAAACAATTTGTTTTCCATATAAACCTTCCCATTTTTAAATTAAATTACATATATGTTATTAGTATAAATCCAACCCCGTCCAAACCTGGTAATCTCCAACCGGTAATTTCCTTTTTCGGTAATTTTAAAATAACCTTTATCACTGTATTTGGAAGCTATTTTTTCTCCATTCCTGAATAATTTTACCTTGGAAATTTTGGGTATTCTAAAATAATATTTCAATTTATTATCAAATTCTATTTCTTCTCCAAAAATCGCACTTTTTTTCCCAGAAGATACTCCTGCATAAAAATTATAAGGAGAACCTGTTTTATAATTAACTATATAACTATTACCATTTTTCAATGTTTTTAAAATATTCTGTTCATTAATTTCATCTTCTACAGGAATCAAAACATTAGTTCTGATCGTCTTAAAAACAGATTTATGAGCTAAAAATTTAAATTTTATCCCGAATTTCTTTAGTTTCTCCTGGTGACAATCTACACTTCCAATAGCAGCTTTTCTTTTGCCGGTTTCATTAAGCTGGTCCCAATATTTAATAACTTTCCGATAAGGTTTAATAACAAAAAGAGATGGAAATAATATAAAAAACAAACCATTAACCCTGGGATTGAGTTTACCAACCCATTCCGAAAGAAAATTCCAGATTTCAATTCCATCAAAGTTATTATTCTCTTCATTAGTCCATTCGTGTGTCCTGAAGATCGAATTCGCCCTGGTTTCAAAAGGATGCGCAATAAAACCTAAGGCACCCTCTTTTCTATAGAATTCTACATATTCTTCTGCAGTTTTTCCTTTTAATATCTTATCTGAATTAAATACAAGATAATGATTATTATTATCAGGATCATTTATTTCCATCCCGATAATTATCTGCAGTTCCCTCTCATTCAAATAATCAGGGTCTGTTTTTGCTTCCAGAGTATTATGATCATTAATTGTAATAAAATCTAATTCATTAATTTTAGCTGCTTTTATTATTTTTGAAATTGTAACTATGGAATCAAAAGAATATTTAGAATGATTATGAACGCAACCGGTTAATTCTATAAAAGATCTTTCAAATATATTTTTCTTTTTCATTAATTTTTAATATAAACACATTTTTTATAGTTTTTTCTAACATCTCTTCCAGTTCTGGTTTCAATTTTCATATAATAAATCCCGTTGGAAACCTCTTTACCATTATTATCTTTACCATTCCAGAAAATATCTTCTCTTTTTATATTGTTTTTCTGGAAAATTGTTTTAACAAGTTGTCCTTTTATGTTATAAATTTTCAATTTCGTGGATTCGATTTCTAAGTCTGATTTCAAATTTATTCTAAGCAATTCCCCGGTAGAAAAAGGATTGGGATAGACTTGTATGTTATAGACAATTGGAGCAAAAGTATCATCCGAACTCCCTGTTTCTTCATCAAATTCCATATCATTTATATAATCCAGGGTCTCGAAATAATCTATCCTTTTGGTTTCATCATTTTGAATCCAATATATAATCCGACAATTATCAGGATCCATAATAGATTCAAAACCATATAGATTAAAGTATATATAATATACACATTCATTATTATATGATAATTCCGAACTTGAATATTCTGATATTATTTCTGATAAAACTGAGCCATAAACATTTTCCCTGATCTCAAGACTATCTTCTACTATTGCTGCATAAAAGGTACTATTATTTAGATAATCATAAAATACATAAGTACTATCATTTTTTAAAGTTATCTCTATGGTTATATCATCTGTTATAATATTATGAATTGAATGAGTAGAATCGATAAACATATATGTTCTTTCATTTTCAAAATAAGAATCATAGAAAGAATTCAGGGTATCAGCATAACAACCGGGAAAAAATCCAAGTATTTTTCTATTACCTCCTACTATGGTTGCAGGGAAACCATTAAGATCATAATAATGAAATCTATCACAGGAATCTGAGTTATAATAAGCATCGGAAGGATCAGGAAAATAATTCAATACTTCACAGCTATCCTGTGATAAAGAGTTTGCCTGTATGTCCCATATTTCATAAGTGCTATTATCATAGGACATAACAGCATTTTCAACCAGGATTTTTGTATGAGGAATAATGAAATTTTCAAATTCATGTTCTTTATAATTATTATAAGCAAAACTATCACTTGCACATTGAATAGTTGCTCTAAATCTATATTGACTAGGATTTCCCAGAGTTGTATATGAATAAAGAGTGTCTCCTGTTAGGTCAAAAACAAATTCTTCACCCGGATCTAAGGCATATGAAAAAGTTGGTAATGGAATAGTATCTATGATCGTTTCAATTGGATTTATTCTATTATAAACAACAGATATACTATCAATAATCTGCTCGGAATTGTTTTTAACAGTAAATATTGGATATATTTGCTGTGAAAATCCTACTTCTCCATTAATTTCGAATGATATTAATTCAATATCTATTTCATCAATTATGAATTCACCCATTAAGCTGACTAAAAATTCTGCTTCAAACCCATTTGCAGACATCCCATAATAATAACCCTCATCTTCATAATAACTGTGAGTTCCATCCACTGCTGATGCTGCAATAAATTGATTTGTAGTATTGGTAGTATAGTCAAAAATCAACCAGAATATATCATCCGTATAAGATTGTGGGAAAATAAATTCATTCCAACCTGAAACAACTTCGGTGGCAGAAAGTGTCTGCTCAACATATATACTATCCAGGTTAGGTTGATTGACACTATGTTTACACAATTTTACTGTTAGAGGACTTGAGTTGGACTCAGAAGGTATATAAATCAGTACTCCCTGGGCAGAAAAGTTTATCGGAAAACCTGCAAAATATGAATTAAAATCGTATTGAACAGCCCAGCTATTTGTACCGTACCACAATTGATCTACAGTATTATTGTGATAATATGCTAAAGAATCCTGCATTCGTGGATATACCTTTTTTCCTGAAGCAGGATAAAATTCTATTGCATATAGTACGGTACAACACAAACACACTAATACAATTAAAACTTGTTTCATATAAAAACCTCGTGTAAAAGTTTGTTTTCATTAGATATTGTAAAGTTTTTTTCCAATCTTTTTAAAAGGTTTGAATCATATTTTTTTTGCTTTTTTAGAACCACGCCACCTTCTGTGAACCCAAAACCATGAAGAAGGATATTTTAGAATGTACTTTTCAATTTCCAGTGATACCTTTTCAGTTAATTCTTTTATCTTTTCAGGGGATTTATCATAATTATTCGGATCGATTACTTCTTTAAAAATAAACTTATTTGAGCCATCAGATAATCTGACAGCAATGGCAGGGACTATTGGTGTTCCGGTTTTAACAGCTATTTTAGATATACCTAAAAAAGTAGATGCCGGATGACCTAAAAAATTTGTTAGAATCCCATCTTTACCTGCATTCTGATCTATCATTATTGTTACAATATAATGCTGGGCTAATAATTTTAAAATTGGTTTTAAAGCCTGTTTCTTATCGATTAATATAACATTATCCTTATTTCTTAACTTATTGGTATACTCATTAAAATATTTGTTTCTGAGTTTTTTATAAACAACGGACAATTTATATTTTCTGGCAATAAATCTTCCAGCCAGTTCCCAATTCCCTATATGACCCGCAGCTAAAATAACGCCTTTATTTTCTGCAACTGCTTTTTCAAGGTTATTCCACCCCTCAAGTGTTACTTTCTCATATAATTTTTGAGGAGCACAGAAATATGTCTCTGCAGTAGTTTTTCCTAATAAGTAATACATCTCTTTCATGATAGAATTTATTTCTTTTTTGGATTTATCAGGAAAAACCATTTTTAAATTATTTTCAGCCACTTTCTTTCTTATTCCCAGAGTCATACCTCCAAAGACTAAAATGTTGGTGACGATCAGTTCAACAATTTTGTATGGTAATATTCTGAAAATAAATAGAATAATCCTAAAAGATATAAATTCAAGTTTATTCTTAGTCGATTTTTTCATGAACACTCCATTATTCAAAGAATCAACTCTTTTAAATCTTACAGAGAAGGCAATATAAATTTACTCTTATTTTAAAATATTTCTTTTTCTTGACTTCAAATAAAAAAATACAAATCTGTTTTCAAAAAAAATTTCCGTCTTGGGAGATCTAATTGAATATCCTGGCTCTTGATGCTTCATCTACATCCGGAAGTATTGCTATTAGTAAAAATTCCCGGATTTCTTTTTCGATATATCTGGATATAAGAATAACCCATTCCGAAAGGTTAATGCCGCAAATCGATTTCGGGTTAAAACAATGCCAAATTGAAATACAGGACCTTGATCTTATCTGTTTAGGAAACGGACCGGGTTCATTTACTGGTATCAGGATAGGACTGGCAACTGCTAAAGGATTATGTATGGGTAATAATATTCCCCTAAAACCCTTTAATACACTTGAAATGTTAGCTTTTAATGTTTATGGGCATAAATTACCTGTTTTAACCCTCATAGATGCTAAAATGGAAGAAGTATATGCTGCTTTATATTCAAGTAGAATAAAAGAAATTATCCCTCCTCAAAATGCCAAGCCAATAGATTTCCTTAATCAAATTAAAGAAAAGGTTGTTATTGTAGGTGATGGAGCCATTAAATATAAAGATATAATCGATAAAAGCGGAATTCAATATGAACTCGCTCTTCCCCATCAGAATATTCCACTGGCTTCATCTATGATAAGTATGATTCAAAAACTTAAAAAGATCCCGGAATTCGATTTTGATTTTATTGCAAACCTGGAGCCTTATTATTTAAGAAAATCACAAGCAGAACTGGCTAAATTCGGGAAAAAAGGCAATCGGTAACACATTCGGCATCTGCCGGATTGTGACATATGCAGAGATGATATGTTGCAAAGCGAAACAGCGAAATAGAGAGTGATGTAGTTTTCGTAAAACTAAAGTTATATTAATTAATAAATTAGGAGACAATATGGAAAAACGACCAAGCTGGCATAAATATTTTATGGAAATGGCTTTCCTGGCTTCTGAACGTTCTACCTGTTTAAGGCGGAAAGTCGGGGCTATAGTAGTAAAAAATAACCAGGTGATTTCCACAGGTTATAATGGCGCGCCCAAACGAGTTAGACATTGTTCTGAAACTGGCTGTTTGCGCAAGCAAATGAATATTCCTTCCGGGGAAAGACACGAACTTTGCAGGGGTATACATGCAGAGCAAAATGCCATCATTCAAGCTGCAATATACGGCTCATCATTACAGGATGCTGCTATTTACACTACAAACCAACCCTGTATCATTTGTTCGAAGATGATCATAAACGCTGAAATTTCAGATATTTATATAGCTGATAAATATCCTGATAAATTAGCCCAGGAAATGCTTGAAGAAGCAGGTGTACAAATGTATGTTGTTGATATTAAGAATGATACCTTGAAGAGGATTTTATAATTTCTTAATTTACAATTTATACTATTATTTAAAATAAAACAGGCAAGAGTTGAAAACCCTTGCCTGCCTATTCATAAGCTATTTCGAGAAATCCTCTATCGATTTCTGGAAATGTTTAATTAAATTATCATAAACAACATATAAATGTTCAGTTTCCTTATTTTTCTGGATAATGTATTTCTTTTCTTCATATTCAGCGAATGTCAGGATTGTATTGTCCCCGGAAAATAATTCAATTTGAACGATCATGAATGGTTCTTCAAATTTAGCTTTATAATTTTCAAATTCATTATCAATAAAGCTGGATACCATCATCTTTTTAGAATCGTTAAGAACTAACCTGAAAGCAGTATTACCGTCATTTATTGAGAACAAAGTATCATTTTCCGTGAATTGCCACAAGGAATCAGTTGGTACAATTGAATACTCTCTATCAACAAATTGAACGGTGATTTTAGAAATATCTGTCTCCTCAAGTTCAGTAATCTCTTTTTTTCTCCAGGTAGATAATGTAGGATTAATAGAATAAGAGATATTGGTATTTAACTGATATACTTTTGAATCATTCCTCTCTCTTGCATGAGAATAATTATAATTGCTACTTTTCCCTATAATTGCATCAATAATTACATTATCCTTATTATCATAAAATATTACGGTTGTACCCAGACTATCAGTAACATTATATTTCGCAAATGAGCTTTCCAACTCCGTAACCGGAATATTGGAACATTCAGCTTTAATGACCTTATCGAAAATCTCAGTAATTTTACGCTGAGTAGTTGGATATTTAACTGGATAATCGATCATCCACTTGTTTTCAGTTTTTACTAATTTCAATGTGTCTGTGGTATTAAATATTTCGATAGCGCTGATCATAACAGAATCAACATTGAAAAAAGAAATTCGTTTTTCAGTTTTATCATTAGTCTTAATAATAATAAAAATAATTACTAAAAAAACAAGAATCACGATGTAACTTAAATTCTTTTTATTCATAAAGCTCTCCTAAGAATCTTCTTCTTCTTAATTCTTTTCTATATATGAATATTCCTACAATTATCAGTAAAATTGATGGTAGAAGTATATTGAGCCATTTAACAAAATTCCTGGAAGTATTACTTAGCTCTTTCAGAGGTTTAAATTCAGTTTCACGAGACCTGATTTCAATTAATGAACCTTCTGAAGCCATATAATCTACAGCATTAAGAACAAAATCCAGGTTACCTTTTACACCTGCACCACCAATATCTTGGATAAAATCAGAATCAGTCACAATAAGGATCCTGGCTTCAGGATTCTCAGGAATTGCATCAGGATAATCCTCTTTGTCTCTGTAATAACTTTCGAATGTACCTGAATAAATCCCGGCAACGGTTTTGTGGTCATCAATGAACATCCTTCTTAGATTTTTATTCATATATTGTGATACGGAAATATCAAGTCTTGGTGCTTTAACTTCCCCGGAATTTTGAGAAGTAAATAAGAGAGGTTCAAATTTCTGGTTTTCTTTAACCCTTGATGTATCGATTTCAGATGCAAAAATAAGCTGCATCTGATCCAGGTTTTTTACTATTAAATTTTCTTTGTTTACGTTGTTAATAACAGGGAAGAAAGGATAGTAAACCGGAGTAGCAATACGGAAAATTCCCTGCATCCTCTGAACCTGAACTTGACCACAATAAGCGTCTGTAATAAGATTTTGTTTTATTTGAATACCATAATGTCTGAACAAGTCAAATAAATTTGAGACAATCGGATTTGCGGTTTGAGTTTGAATATCAGCATTTATTCTATCCTGGAAAAATAGAACCCTGCCTTCTGACATTATAAATTGATCCAGATTATATAATTGTTCGTCTGAAAGAGTATCCTTAATTCCAGCAAATACTAAGACTGAAACCGATTTATCTATTTCAGAAGTAAGATCAACTACTGATAACTCATAACTTTCCGAAAGCAACTGTCTAACAGTTGTATAAATATCACTAGGATCAGGTCTATTGGGCATAACCGGTATATTTTGCTCCTCTAAAACCTGGAAGAATGCGATTTTTTTTAAACCCTGAGCAGTTATTTTTTTAATCGTTCTGGTTATATCATATTCCAGTCCACGTGTATTCTGAACTAATGGAATAGATTCGGTTTTATCCTGATATAAAAAAACAAGGCCCATATAGACTTCTCTAACCTCAAATTTATCGTTTTCAATAACTCTTAAAGAAACCGGGAATATCTGATTTTTTTTTGCTTCTTCCTTTAAATGCTCTTCATCCGATGGGTCTATGAATTCAAACCTGAGTTTTCCTCTTGAATATGCTTGATATTCGGAAAGTAAATCCTCTAAGTAACGTCGTGAATCTGCAAATTCTCCGGGAAGATTTTTGGAAAAATATGCTTTTATAACAAGCCTGTCTTCTATATTCTTAGCCGTTAATTTACTGGATTTTGAAAGAGAATAAATATGACCTTTTGAAAGATCAATCCTTGTAAAGACTGAAATAGAAACTAAATTTACAAAAATCAAAATAGCAATGAATATTATTATGTTTATAAATACAGTTTTATTATTTTTCATCTCAATCTCCTATTTCCACTTTCTATTTCGCAAAGCTATAATTGAGAGTTTCAGAAATAAAATTATCAAACTTAAAAAGTAAATTATATTCCTGGTATCAATAACGCCACGTGCAATATTGGAAAAATGATATCCTATACTCAAATATTGAAAAAGACCGACAATATAACTCGGTAGTAATAATAAAGTATACTGTAGAATGAATAAGAAAAAGATGATAAAGAAACTTATGATAAAAGCAACTATCTGGTTATTAGTAAGGCTGGAAGCAAAAAGACCGATGGAACTGTAAACTGCACCCAGAAGTATCAAGCCCATATAACCACAAAATACAGCTCCAAAATCAATATTTTTCCCCAGGATTACAATCGTTATCAAATGTATTAAAGTGAATAACAGTCCCGTTAATATCAAACTTAGAGAAGCCCAGAATTTTCCCAAAATAATTTCCGAATCTTTAATTGGAAAAGTTGTCAATAGTTCTATTGTCCCTGTATTTTTCTCTTTAGCTATCAATCCCATAGTTATTGCAGGTATAAAGAATATGTATAAAATAGGAACTATATTAAAGAGTGATCTTAATTCAGCCGAATTATTAATAAATAACGGACTAGCAAAAAACCAGCCAATTATTAATAAAAAAGCAACTAAAATGATATATGCAGATGGGGAATTAAAATAACCTTTGAATTCCTTTTGAGCTAATAATTTTGTAAGATCCATTATTCTCCTCCTTCTTCAATTGTTAGATTTCGGAAAACATCCTCCAAACTTATCTTATCTCGATGCATCTCCAATAATACCCAATCCTGCTGCTTAATATAATTATAAATCTCTCCTCGTTTATCAACTTGAGAATCAAATTCAATTAAAGTTTCAATTTCATCATTTGTTTTTTTTGAAGTTGAAAGCAGGCTTATATTCCCTACATTCTCAACTAAACCATGTATTTCCTCTTCCTTGGCAATAAGATTCAAGATAAGTTTAGTTTTATTCTGGAAACTTGATTTTAATTCTTCAGTAGAACCATCAGCTACTATTTTACCATTATGAATGATTACGATCCTCTCACAAACAGCTTGAACTTCCTGAAGAATATGACTGGAAATAATAAGAGTTTTTTCTTTACCCAATTCTTTAATTAATTCCCTTATTTCCATAATTTGATTTGGGTCAAGACCTGAAGTGGGCTCATCGAGAATTAAAATTTCGGGATCATGGATTATCGCCTGGGCTAATCCAACTCTTTGTTTGAAACCCTTAGATAAAGTATGAATCGGTTTATTTACAACACCATGTAAACCACACTTTTCAATTACTTCTTTCAATCTCATTTTGAAATTATCGATCTCCCTGATTTCAGCAACAAATTTCAGATAGTCATAAACATTCATTTCAATATATAAAGGATTGTTTTCAGGAAGATATCCTATCAATTTTCTAACTTCCCGGGAATTATTTAAGATATTATAATTTTCTACGTATATGTTGCCTTCTGTTGGTGGCAAAAAACAGGTGATCATTCTGAGAGTTGTCGATTTCCCGGCTCCATTCGGTCCTAAGAAACCTAAGATCTCACCCTTATTAATCTCAAAATTGATATGATCTACTGCTCTTAATGTTCCGTAATCTTTTACAAGATTCTGAAGTTGAATCATATAATTTCTCCTTTTTATTTGTTATATTTTTTTTTGGACTTTTTTTTAAGAACCAGACGAATTTGTCAACTCAAATATGGTGGAATTTTTAATTCAGATAATGCAGTAGAGGTTTTACTCCTCGTTCCCAAGCCCCTGCTTGGGAATGATGCGAGGTTTCCAAGCTGGGAGTAATATACATCACCCTTACAGGCTTGGAAACCAGAAGTTAGGGTGATGGGTTACAAAATTTATCTGCATATCATAAAGATATTCAGAAACAATTTTGTAATTCACTCACACATAAAAGAATGCTGCTATTTAAAAATTTCTGCTGCATTATTTGAGTTTATGATTTATTTCGTGCCTGTCTACTTTATATAGAATAATTCAACTGACTTGTTACCAATCCTTCTTCATTCCAACCTTCCGAATCCTCGTATATCAGATAATCTGAAAGAATGCTTCAGCTTTCGTCCGGCAACTGCCGGA
>JAUXFF010000220.1 GCA_030620155.1 Candidatus Cloacimonadota bacterium
CATCATCAATATTAATTTCAAATACATTTACAAATATATCTTCCTGGACAATATCAAAACTTCCAAGATGAGGGATACAGTTGTGAAAGGTAACAGTTAAAGCCACTTCTCCGGTTGTATTGGCTTCGATTGGTAAAAATATCCTGCCTTCTATATCTGTAAACCCGGTTGCAAAAATAACATCATCACCCATAAGAGCAGTTACCCAGGCATTCTCAAGAGTAAATCCTGAGCTGTTGTAAACTGTAACTTCCAGGTAGTTTGTTCCCAGAGCAACTTCTGTATCGTATTCAATATTTATTTCTTCTGGAATACCTGTCCATATTTCCATGCCAGGGTCACCCATCAGGTTATTCCAATAGGAAAATCTTGGAATACAATTATAAGGATTGTCCGGGTAATTAAAAGATAAATTTAATTTTCCTCGATTTAGAGCTCCACCCATATTGTAGATACTATCAGCGAAGATTCCGTAAAAAATTCCAGAGTCCATACAATTATTGAAGCAGGTATGAGTATTACCGGTTGCTGTTGAAATAGCTGCGATTGCACCTTTAGGCACACTCGGAGAACCGGCTTTTAAGAATCGTTCACTTAGACAGTCATTTGTACCTTCAAAATCACCGGTGCAACAGGTTAAAGCAACTGCAACCGGAAGCATAAATCCATTAGTTAAGTTGTCTATGTTGTATATAGTCCAACCACTCACATAGAAAAATCCACGGTAATTAAAATATAATACACCCTCGTTAATATTAGAACTCATTTGGTAAACCCAATTACCGGAATACACTTCAGTGCAGTCAATATTGGGAGAGTGAACATCGATCATATTTTTAACATGTATTTTTGTATCTACACAGGAAGGACCGGAATCGGTTGGATCTCCCACTAATAAAGCCTTGTTGTACCAGTCTGTATTTCCCATATAAGGTTCTTTCTCATAATGAAGTATTTTTGAAATAATTGTATTAAACTCAGCAATCGTATTAAATGAAAGTCTACCAATTGAAATATCTGATATGAAATCTCCACCTTCAAGCATTGTATAAAAATGGTCACCTTCACCATTGTAATAACCTCCATCAAGATGACCTGTAGGTATATTATAACTGCCACCGGCATCCCCGACTAAACATACAAATTCAGGAGGATTTTCCCAATCATCATAAGCATCCTGGATATAATCTTTAATAGAACTAAGTGAAGTACCGGTTTCGGAAGTACTGGCAGCTACTACTTCGAAGCCTTTTTGATGTTTCCAGTCTATCAAAATTTGTAAATTTTCCTCGACATCATCATTATTTGGATAGATAAACAAGTAACTTGGTTGCTGATACACCTCATCTCGATTTTTTATAGATTTATAGTTGAGTATCACAGATTTATATAAAGGTTCAAAAAACCTGGATATTTTCCCATCCCTTACTTTCGGATTCTCACCTTCCGAACCACTAATAGATACTGATATATCTACACTTTTGATGATCCTCAGTTCTTTTGTCTGTGGGTTATATTGGAATGGATTGATAGTTATACTTACTATCCGATAATCCCTCAGTATGGCAGGTGTACCGAGCTCAACGATGTGAGAAGGGAATATCTCTCCATTTTTATAAAATTGTTCATCTATTACAAATTTATTATTTCCAGGCTGACTTTCATTTTGCATTGATTGTTTAGGAAAAATTTCAAGATCAGGAATAATTTCATCTTCAAGAGTGATGATATCGAAAGAGACTTGACCTTCATTTGGAATAGCAATTAACCTGGTGAATCTGGGTAAGTCAGGTTTACCAACTTGGAGAAATTCGCCTTCATCGGGATAGGATATTTTTCCAAAGGATTTACCTTGTTCAGTTATATTTTCAATATTATATCCATTTAAAGAAAAGTAAATTTCAGTGTGAGATAGATCATTTGAAATGTAATCGAATAGCTCCTTGCTGGAGTTCTGTGGTATTTCTATCCAATTACAAAAAAGATTATAACTTCCGATAATAAGTATAATTAAAGCTAAAGTTTTTTTCATTATAATATTCCTGAAATAAAAAATTTATTTTAAATTAAGCACAAAATATTCCAAAATTAAACTTTTAAGAAATAGTTAATAGAAAAGTCAATAATATTTTATTTTTTTTCAGATAGATTTCAGTTATGGATATGAATTTAACAAAAATTACAAAAAATCGTCGCATAGAATACACTATGCGACGAGGAGGAAAAAACAATGTGATGTTAACAGCTTATTTTATTAATCCAGAGATAACAGCTCACACTGAAATTATGCTTCAAGCTATTTCATTAATAACATTTTTTTAATACTGGTATACTTACCAGCTTTTAATTTATAAAAATAAACACCACTGGAGACTGATTTTCCATTTTGATCCTGACCTGCCCAGGTTACTGAATGATAAGCTGTATTGAGTAAATTGTCGATTAAAGTGACAACTTTTTCTCCTTTGATATTATAAACATCTAATTGAACATTACATGGTTCTTTTAATGAGAAGTCTATTGTTGTAGTTGTACTGCGTCCGGCTACTGCCGGATTAAATGGATTGGGGTAATTCCCAATCAACTTTGTAGTTAATGGTATGATGTTATCATCAGATTCACTTGATGTGACATTTAAGGTTACAGGGATTACTGTTTCATAGTCACTTCCATCATTTATTATAATATTACATTCATGAGTGCCCGGATCAAGTTCACCGGTATCGAAAGTAACA
>JAUXFF010000128.1 GCA_030620155.1 Candidatus Cloacimonadota bacterium
CAGCATAGAACCAAGAAGCACAAACAGGAAAACCGTATTTGCAGAAACATCCAAAGGTATACCATAAATACCCTCTGTCGAGAGAGCGATCTGGCTCATGTATTTGGTTAAAGAAACACCTTTGAAAGCAAATATGGATGGCATATAAGGACCGAGGAAAGCATATAATGTGAACAAAATTGCAATGATTGAAAGGGCAGGCCCAATGACCCTTCTGGATGCTTCTAATAAAAGAAGTATTAAAACTGTACCAATAATAATATCCGCCAGGATAGGAGTACCTGACCTCATTGCGATATCTGTCCAATAGAACATGAGATATAATACTGCAAAGCAGGCAACCACTGCCAAAATATAATCAAAAAGCGGTATGGATTTCTTTGTTATTAATGTCTTTTTCTTTTTTAAGAATGGTTGAGTCAGGAAAACAAGTGTAACAGCAAAAGCCAGGTGAATAGCCCTGACTTTAATACTATCCATGATTATGAATTTCGGAAGAGAAAGCTGAAATAAAGCCCAGGCAATAGAAATACTGGCTATTAATACTTTACCGGTTTTCGACATAACAGAAGTTGTTTATAAATTTTTCTTATTCAACAATAAGTTCTTTATCAACATATTTCAAAAGGTCTACTTCCTCATAATATTTTAATGCACCATTATGAACAGGAGCAGTAAGACCCTGAAGCATATTTTGTTTTGTTAAGACTTTATAAGCAGGATGGAGGGTTTTAAATTCATCAAAGTTTTCAAATACTTCTTTTGTAATTGCATAGACAATGTTATCATCAACATTTTTTGAGGTTATAAAGGTTGCTTTTACACCTATTGTTTCAATATCCTCAGTATTCAGTGCTTTGGGATAAAATTCAACAGGTATCAAAACCTTTGCATAATAAGGATCTTTTTCCAACAATTTATCTATTCTGGGACCTTCAATGGGGATAATACGAACTTTAATTCTGCCTGAAGTTGCTTCTTTTATATTTCCATTAGGATGACCAACAGTATAAAAGAATGCATCTATTCTTTCATCCTGTAACAAACCGGGAGCTTCTATTGCTTTAACATATTCAGCCAAAATGTCATTTTCCGTTAAACCTGATGAATTAATAATATCTACTGAGTTTTGTAATTGTCCGGAACCGGGATTACCAAGATTTATTCTTTTATTTTTCAAGTCTTCTAGTGTATTAATTTCGCTGTTTTCAGAAGCTATAAGAGTAATAGCTTCCGGATGGATAGAAAAAACCGATCTTAAATCCGGTTGATTTCCTGCCTGTGTCCATTCTGCCAGACCATTATAAGCCTGGTACTGCCTGTCCGATTGAGCAATCCCGAAATCAAGATCACCACTTAAAACAGCATTGATATTAAATACTGAACCACCGGTAGATTCGACAGTGGCTTTAATGTTATATTCATCGAATTTTTTGTTTATCATTCTACTGATTGCACCACCTGTAGGATAATATACACCGGTAACTCCTCCGGTTCCGATGGAAACGAATTTGGTGTTTTTAGGACTGCATGATAACAATAAGATTGATAGCATTATTAAAAGCATAAATTTTTTCACTTAATATTCTCCTTTAATTTTTTTATTTAGTCTAATTCTTATATTTCTAATAAAAATTGAGTGTCAAGTACAATTATTTCTTCCATGTAATATATTCCATTATTTATAAATAAATTAGTTGAAGTAGCAATTGTTTATTTCAGCCTTATAATATTCGACCCTTTCGGGGTTGGATGGTGCTTATCTTTTTGGTTGTAGATTGTATCTACGGTTAATAATATTTAATCCCTTCGAGATTTTTTAAAACAAAAAAACCTGGATTCTTATTATGTTCAATCCGGTTGTTTTTGGGTTTCTATTTCATAATGTATGGGTGAAATCTAGGTCAGTAGAAGAGCAGTCGCTCCAGCCTTCTCCGGCACCTGCCGGATTCGGCTTGGCAAGCAGGATGACTCTGAATTCATGGAGAACGACTTTATGGACACACACGATTTATGGAGACTTAATGATTAGATTTATTCAATTTTTTTGTATGAAAAAAGGGATAAATTATTTATATAGTTTATCTATGGATTACAGTTCTAATTCTTTAAATTTAATCTTGAATAGAGTCCCGGATTTTCTGTCAATTTCTATATTAGCATGAAGTTGTTGTAACAAGGTGTTAACTAATTGCAATCCGAATGAAGCGGTATTTTTAAAATCAAAATTAGCAGGTAACCCTATTCCGTTATCACTCACGATGAGAGAGTATATTTTTCTTTCAGGAGTTTCAATACAGGGTTCGGATTTTAGATTGATAGAGATTTCACCTTTTCTATTATCGGGAAAAGCATATTTAAGAGAATTTGTTATAAGTTCATTAACTATTAATCCGCAGGGAATAGCCATATTAATGTTCAATAGAATACTTTTTATGTTTATGATAAATTTTATGATGCTTACATCGATACCGAATGAACTAAACAGGTGTATGGTTAAGCTTTTTACATAATCAGCAAAATCAATACTTGTCAGGTCTTTTGATTGGTATAATTTCTCATGGATAAGAGACATTGATTTTACCCTGTGACAGGAATCATTAAATAATTTCAAGTCATGGTCGTCCCGGATATATCTTGATTGTAATTTAAGCATACTGGATATTACCTGCATATTATTTTTAACACGGTGATGTATTTCCATAAGCATTACTTTTTTTTCTTCAAGGTCCTTATTAATTTGTTCTGCTTTTTTCATTCGATCTATAGCCAAAGCAGTTTGATCTGAAACAAATTCCAGTATTTTCATATCCTCTTCATCATAGAGAGTCTCTTCTGTATAGCTTTGAACTCCAACTAATCCGATAACTTCATTTTCTATTTTTAAGGGAACACCAAGCCATATTTTTGAGGGAGTTCCTACTAAGTCAATTTCACCGGCTTTAACCAGGTCATCGCAAACTTTCTCAGTAGCAAGAAGAGATTTCCCTTTCCTTATTACATAAGAAGTAAGAGTCCTTCCTGCAGGGAATGATGTAAATCTATCTTTTTTGTCTATATGATATGGGAGAGAAATAGTATCGTTTTCTTTATTATACAGGGCAAGATAGAAATTAGTAGTATTAATGATTATTGAAAGTTGGGTATGAAGTGTTTCAAAGAATTCATTAAGGTCTTTTGCAGTATTTACAGCATTAGAGATGTTATAGATAGTTGCTTGAAGTTCTTCGGCTTTTTTACGTTCAGTAATGTCACGATCAACTCCTCTGTATCCAATAAGTTCTCCATTTGCATCGATGACAGGAATTCCGCTTGTTTCAAGAATTACTTCACGACCTTCTTTGTGGATATTCCTGTTTATAAAATTATGAAAAGATTCTTTTTTGGCAAAAGTATTAAGAGCAGCTTTTTTTATTTTATCTCTCTCTTCAGGTGCGAAAAAGTCATAGAAATATTTTCCCAACATTTCTTTATACTCATAACCAAGAACTTGTTTAACTATAGGACTACTATAGGTATAGCGACCATTCTTATCAGTCTCCCAGATCCAGTCACCAGTATTTACAGCAATATCTTGAAAACGGTTTTCGGAATTTTGTAATTCTTCATACAATTTTGCATTTTCAATTGCAACTGCTGCCTGATCAGCGAATATTTCTAATGCTTGAATTGTCTCCTTGGTAGGACGTTCACCGCTAACAGGATTATCAGGAGAAATAAATCCCAGAATATTTTTTTTGCCTATAATAGGTATTAGTAAAAAATCCCTTTCATCCCAACCTTCTGGTTTTGGGTCCCTTGAGGGTGTAATAATAAATGCAGGATATTCTTTAACCATTTTCCAATTTGTGTGATCTATATAATAGGATCGGCTTATCTTATATTTATCTTTGAGAAATTTATTCAATATGTCAAAAGAAACAGGTGGTTTAGAGAATGCATTTTCTACTATTTTTTTGTCATATCCAGACATTGCTACAGGTTTCGATGTACCAGCTACATAGTCTCTTAATGAAAGTGTAACTTGTTGCCATCCTAGAGATTTAACGATCAAATCGCAGATGTTCTGAAGCAGGTTTTCCAATTTCAGTTCCATACGCATATTCATTCCGAGGTTTATTAAATTTTTCAGTTGGCTTATATATTTTTCCTCCGTCCTTTTGCGTTCACTGATGTCTTCAACAATACCTTGAACTCCTATTAAGCGTTCTCTTTCGTCATAAAGAGGAGTTATATAAAAATTGATATGTGATTCTATTCCCCATTTTGATTTGTAGATAAATTCCTGATTCTTTGATTTTCTTTTTTCCAAACATTCCTTTATGAATTTGGAGATACCTGAATTGATTAAAAGAGGGAATGTGAGGAGATTTATTTCTTTTGTTTTTTCTTCTGAAGGAGACCCGAGTATTTTTAATAAGGCAGTATTTACAACTTGAATATTACCTTTTGCATCTGCACGAAAAATACCAAGAGGAGAGTGCTGGACCAATATTCTAAATTTTTGCTCACTTTCCCGTAATGCCCGTTCTTTTTCTACAACATCTTCCAGTATGCTCAACAGGGATTTTCTGGATAGTTCCGATTCTGAATAGAGATTCTTAAGTTCCTTTTGACTGGAAATAAGTTGGTTAGTTTTTCTTTTTAGTTCTTTTTCTGTTTTTTTTCTTACTTGAATTTCCTTAATTATATTTTCATAAACCATACATGCTTTTATGGCAACACTTAATTTTCCCGAGAGACCTGTAAGTATATTTCCCAGGGTGTTATCTACTTTTTCCCTGCTGGCATAAACCAGGTGAAGCATTGCCACTTTTTCTATAGGAATCAACAATACTGATTGTTCTTTTCCTGTTACATTAAAACAATATTGGAAAAAATCTTTTTCTTCTCTATATTTTATGACAAACTGTTTTGTTACACATATTTTTTCAAAGACGTCTCGGAAATGTTTTTTTCTTTTTCTTATACCTGCTTCAGTTAATTTTGAACCTGTTCTTGCCCCAATTTTTATTCCATATTCACCCTCAGTACAGAGCCAGATACTACCTCTATGGGCATTTGTTTTATGCACAATAGTACGAATAACCTCATGAAGCATTTCTGAAAGATTTAGACTATTCCCGATAGCAAGTGCACATTCATATGAAACACTAAGGTTTTGGATAAAAGACTTTTCCTTCACCATAATTTAAACTCCCATTCCTACGACAAAAGTTTTATTATAAAGTTCAATGAATTTATTTCCTGTGGAGCCAATTTCCCCTAAGCTCAGAAATCCGAATAACATAACTTTTTTTCCAGCTTTGGTTTTTATGAGATTCACTTGTTCATTAAATCTATTCTCTAAAAACATAGTTCTGGTTATGCATTCAATTAATAAAGCCTTGGTTGGAGATTTTTTCTTTTTAATTTCAAAATCAATTTTGGCTTTATCTGTTGCTTCACCTGAGGCTTCTATAAATTTATCAGGATCCCCTTTCATGATAGACATTATAGAATTTGGTGGTATCTCACTACCCATTAAAATACTGTTTTTATTAATGATATTAATAGGGCAGCGCGGTACTATTTCATTATCATACTTTAAAATTCCCAAAGGGTATGTTTTTGTTACTTCAAGGAAATTATCTTTGGTTAATTTTATGTTGCCAGCCTTCTCAATAAGTGTTTTATAGTATTGAAAAGCTGGTTCCCAGTTAATACTTTTCAAGATATGTTTATCTACCTCCGTAGCAATAAAGGGTTCAAAAATAGGCTGTAACCCGTGGTTTATTCTCACTGACAGGTAATCATTAACAGCTATGATTATAGCTCCTCTTGAAAAGTACTCTTCGGATGTAAAGAGGGAAGAACGGTTCACATCTGTGATACTACCTACACCGCCTCCAATAAAAGACATTGCTTTATCATTTAACTCATATAGAGATTCTATAAGAAAAGGAATATTATTTGCCCAACCATCATTGAAGATTAATAGGCTTTCTGTATTTTTTGAGATGAAGTTCTTCGGGAAATTTCCTTTAAAGGTTTTCAAATTTTTAATGACTTTAATTTTAATATGTGAACTGAAGGCGCACCCCACAATCCCTTTTTTAAAACAAGAACCATTGTATATCACTTCAGGGAAAATGCAGCCAATAACTCCAATTTTCATTTTTTTGAAAATAGGTTGGATCAGATTGTAATCGAAGGGGGTCTCCTCTGCCACGAATAGAAGAATTCCAGTAGTTCCTTTTTCACTTAGCTCTTTTAGAAATGTTTGCCATTTCTTTATATCTTTACCGTCATAAAATGAAACTTTTTGAAACATAGTTACATCTTATAAATTTTCGATTTTTTAATTTTCAATCCGTCAACCACCAGACAGTTTTTCAATGCGCCAAGGCGCACAAGTCTTCAATTATCAATTTTCAATTATCAGGGTTACACACCATACTTATATTTTTCACCAAGTTGTTCCCTGAGTTTATTTACTTCATCTTTAAGCTCAATAATCCGAGCTTCTCTATCTTTGGCAATATCATAAAAAAGTTGAAGTTCATTTAGTTTTTCATTCATTTTTTTCTCTATTTGCTTGCGTTTTGTGATATCTCTTCCAAAACTAACGGTTCCGATGACTTCTCCATCTTTGAGAATTGGTGCTGTGTTAACAGATAAGAATAAAATCCTGTTTTTACTGTCATAAATTCTTACTTCATAACGTTGGGGTTTCCTCTGTAAGGTTTTTATGAAAACATCCTCAACTATTTTTAAGTCATCTTTAAAGATTAATGGTTCGAATGTTTTTCCAATAGATTCTTCAATCTTGTGTCCTGTAATTTCTTCTGATTTTTGGTTGATGTACACGAAATTTCCTTTTGTATCTAAAGTCCATATCATATCATTGGAAAATTCCACCATAGTTCTATACTTATTTTCCGAATACTGCCACTCTTTTTCTGTTTGCTTCCGTTCTGTAACATCTCTGCACATAATAAGTAGCTCTTTGGGGTTACCAGTTTCATCTAAAAATAAGTGCGTTCTTTCGTTTACCCATATAATTGAACCATCTTTTCGGACTTTACGAAATTCCAATTCGTTTTTAATTAATTTTTTTTTAAATATTTCTGTAACCTGTTTTTGGGCTTTCTTCAAGTCATCTTTATAAACTATGACCCAGACCGATCCACCTATAAGTTCCTCCTGTTTGTATCCTAAATATTCAGCGCCGAATTGATTAACGGAAAGCACAGTTCCATCAGGTGCTACTGAAAAATACATATCAGGTGCATAATCATA
>JAUXFF010000069.1 GCA_030620155.1 Candidatus Cloacimonadota bacterium
ATTTCCAGACGCAAATATGTTAGTTTAAAAAATTGTCTTTTTGCTAAAAACAATGCTTATGATAATATGTGGCCACAAGCTAATATATACCTGCTTGAAAACGATACTTTGGATTTTTTCAATAATATTGTATGCAATAATACCAGTAATGGTGCTGCAATTGCTTTGGGAAAAGGTGGAATGATTAATATAAAAAACAGCATTATCTACGGGAATAGTAACTATCAGTTTCACACACATCGTGGGGATGTACCTACTTATGTAAATGTATCTCATAGTCTTATCCAGGGTGGAACAGATCCTTCGATATTACATTTTGCAGGTCCTGAGCCTTATGGTGTGGAATTTATCTGGGGAGAAGGAATTATAGATTCTATTCCACAATTTCTAGGTGGAGATGAATATGATCCGCTTTATTACCAGTTAACAGAACTTTCTCCCTGCGTAGATGTTGGCACACCTGATACAACAGGTCTATATTTACCACCCTGGGATCTTCTGCATAATTATCGTGTGTGGGATGGCGATGGAGATGGAGTTGCAATCATCGATATGGGTTGTTATGAGTTCGGAGCAGAACCCTATGTGGAAGCTTCCCAATACCAAATACTCAACACCCAGTACCATTTATCCAACTATCCAAACCCTTTCAATCCGGAAACGAAGATTGCTTTTAATCTTCCCGAATCCGGTAGAGTAATATTGGAAATCTACAATATCAAAGGGCAGAAGATCAAAACCCTGTTGGATTGTTACATGAGTCCCGGTAGCAGCGAAATTATCTGGAACGGTAGAGATGATTTCGATAAAACAGTTGGTTCTGGTGTTTATTTCTATAAATTGCAAACATCCTCACAAACGATAATAAAAAAAATGTTGCTTTTGAAATAGTATAAATCAAACTATACATCGTAAATACAATCACAATTAAATTCTTGATTAGTAAGCCCTAAGAGTAACCAATCACTCAAACTAATATTATATATAAGAGAATTGAAAAAAATATAAGAAAATGTGTATACTTTCACTGTTTACCGGTCATTTATATTCAAAAAAAGTAATTGACAGGAAATATGTCTAACTTTTTTTAACACAGAAAATTATAAAAGTGGAGGAGAAATGCCTGAACATAAATCTTGCGTAAAAAGATTAAGACAGGAAAAGAAAAGAACAGCCGGAAATCACTATGTGAAAAATACTATTAAAACACTGGCAAAAAAAATGCAAAGCAATATGCCCATTGAAGAAAAGGAAAAAATCTTATCCGAAGTCTATTCGAAACTGGATAAAGCTGCCAAAAGAAATATTATCCATAAAAGAACTGCATCCAGAAGAAAAGCAAGACTTGCAGCATATTTCAATAAGATCAAATTAGAAACTTCGACAGCAAAATAACTAATATTCTGGACTTTTAAACAGGCAGATACTTGTCGGGAAACTGACAGATTTCTGCCTTTTTTTAGAATGACAAACCAGATCAGTTTATAAATATCGCTGATATTTTATTCCTTAAAGGGGAAATAATGGACTTGAATCATGTAATATTCATACTTGCAGGAATTATTGTTATTGCTTTCATTATTGGGATTATTATACGAGTAAAAAAGAGATCTTCAGAACTTGAAAAGACTTTAAAAAATGAGATATCTGAGAAGGAACCAGTAAGTCTCAAAATTAAATTAGCAAAAACCAAAAATTCCTTTATTGGCAGAATAGCAGACCTTGTATCCCAGCGCGAGAAACTTGATGAAGAGCTGTTAGAAGATTTAGAGGAAATATTAATTCAAGCAGATTTAGGTGTGAAAACCACCCTGGATATTATAAAAAAATTGAGTGAAAAGATTAGAAATGAGAGAATATCGAATAGCTCAGAGATAAAACAAATACTGGAAAATATAGTCAGGGAGTTGTTACTGAAAGATTATTCTCTGGACAGCGATTTTTTCCATCTGCAAAATAAAAAACCATTCGTGATATTATTTGCCGGTGTGAACGGAGTTGGGAAAACCACTACGATCGGGAAACTGGCAAAAAGGTTTAAAGATAAAGGAAAATCAGTATTACTTATAGCTGCAGATACATTCAGGGCAGCTGCGATAGAACAACTATCGATCTGGGCGGATAGGGCAAAGGTTTCAATAATAAAGCCGCAGCCAGGAGCTGACCCGGCGTCTGTAGTATATGATGGTCTTATATCTGCGATAAATAAAAAGATCGATGTTGTTTTGATCGATACAGCCGGACGCCAGCATACAAAAATTAATCTAATGAATGAACTGAGTAAAATGAGCAGAACGATTAAAAAAGTTGTACCTGATGGTCCTCAGGAGACCTTACTGGTCGTGGATGCTACTACGGGGCAAAATGCTATTTCCCAGGCAGAAATGTTTAATGAAGCCATAAATCTTACCGGTCTGGTTCTGGCAAAACTTGATGGCACCGCAAAAGGCGGGATAGTAATCGGAATAAAGCATCAGCTTAATATCCCTGTGAAACTTATTGGTGTAGGTGAATCTTTAGATGATTTAAGAGATTTTGACGTTGAAGAATTTGTTAAAGCAATATTTGAGTAATGTAAGAAATAAAGCCGAAGGTTATCTTCGGCTTTGATTATTAATAAATATATTTTAATTTAAGAATTATTCAAAATACATACTTCGATTATCTTCGATATTTGCAGCTTCTTTAAGATCGATAAACCATTGGTTAAGGTGATCATTTTCTGCTTTAATTTGAGCCTGGGCAATTAATTTTTCTTTCTCTTGTTCAAATTTTTCCATATCAGGTTCATTACGTTTGACCACTGAAGCAATATAAGCTCCGTTTTCACCAATAATCAATTTAGTTAATTCATTTTCTTTTGCATTTAACATGGTCTGGTTTAATATTTCATCTTTCCTGAGTTTAGGAATAGTCTTATTAATGGTGATTTCGGTTGCTTCTATTATATCCCAATTTTCTTGTTTAGCTTTAGCAAAATATTGTTCAGGTTCATATGAAGTTTCAAATTCTTGCGCTTTAACCAATACCTCTTCCAATTTCTTTTTATTCTCAATTTTTCGTTTAATTCGACCTTCAACTTCACTTAGTTCCTGATAATGTTCTCCCACCTTAGATGAAATTTCAGCAATTAAAAAGTCACCGTTGTTCAGTTTAAGTGGTTCATGAATTTCGCCAACTTTATTCTTGAAAGCGAAATTTACGAGTTCTTCCTGTTGACCGAGACCACTTATATACTTAGCATTTTCAAAGAATTCCCTGGTTTCACTTACTTCATAAGCAAAATCTTCTGCAGCTTCTTCAATACTTTTTTCAATAACTTTTTCATAAACATCGAGGGCAATTATTTCAAGGTTGTTACTTGTTACTTCCGAAGGTTCGGTTTTTAGAAGAATATGACTTGCTTTAATTTCATCTTCTCCCTGTGCATTTTTTCTTATATCATAAACTTTAATTATATGCCATCCGAATTGAGTTAAGATCGGTTCAGCTATTCCACCCTTTTTCAGGCTGAAAGCAGCATCTTCAAATTCCTTAACCATTCTACCTTTGGTAAAATAACCCAGATCGCCGCCTTTTGGACCTGAAGGACCCTGGGAATACAGTATGGCAGCTTCAGCGAAATCCATTCCTTCAAGAACTAAATTATAAATAGAATCAATTCTTGTTTTATATCTAAAATTATCTTCATCACTTGGTTTTAAAAGTACTTTAATGTATTTATATTTGCAGGCAGGATCTCTTTTGTATTCCTCCTTGTTTTCTTCATAATTGGCTTGTATTTCTTCGTCTGTGATTTCCACATCAGTGATCTTTTGGGGATCAAAATAGATGATTTTTGCATCAACGTTGTTGTTATTATCCATGTATTCCTGTTTTACTTCTTCTTCTGTTATTGCGGCTTCTGATTTGATAACTTCAAATAGTTTTTCATAAGGCAGGTTGGCTCTGTATCTTTGTTCCAGATAATTAGCGAATTCCTGGTTTTCCAAAAGGATAGTTTCATATTTGTTGTAATCGAATTTATCTTCAGTCTGTAATTGAGGAATTGATCTTATATCTTCAGGGGGATTTTTTAATTTTTCGAGAACATCCTGGTCAGTAACTTTTATATGCAGTCTTTTAATTTCGTTTCCGTAAAGAATTTGTGCAACTAATGAATTCCATGTCTCATCATTTATTTGTTTTACTATTTGCTCGGTGATTTCTTCCTCAGGATTTCCCTGGATATAATTTCCATAAGCTGTTTTCATTAACTCACTATATTCAGGATAGTAAATTTTCTTATCTGCAATTTTTGCAACATAAGGTTTCTTAATAAATATACTGGTAACACCACCAATACCCATTGATAAAATGAAGGCACCGGCAATAATATATATGAATATTTTAGCGTTCTTTCTTAAACCTGCAAGCATTTTATTTCCTCCAAACAATATTTATCACTTTTTTAGTTCGGTGCAATAACTGAAACAACAGTTTTTTATTCAAGTTTTTTTTAAAATAAATTCAAGTTATTTATAATTTGGAAAAATCTCAAATACTAATTTACACCATTAGACAAAAAATTATGAGTTAAAATCTTTTAAATGTAAAAACTATCTAACATGGTAAAGTTATTATCAAACTTGACAATAAAACGATGTAAGAAAATTTTGAAAAAAATATAAAAAAGGGGAGGTGAATTTCATTGCCTAAAACCATTGCAAAAGAAGGTGAATCTTTCCAGGTAACTTTGAGAAAATTTAAAAAGACCTGTGAAAAAGCTGGTCTCCTTTCTGATATCAAGAAAAATAATTATTATGAGAAACCGTGTGTTGCACGCAGAAGAAAATTGAAAGAAGCAAGACGAAAAGCGTTAAAGTTGCAAAGAAAGCAAAACAGGTATAATAGATCTTTCTAAATTATGATTAAAAAAATTTCTACTGATATTATATCAGCTCTGCGAGAAAAGGATAAAAAACGTCTTCAGGTTCTGCGCTCGATTAAAACTGCGCTTAAATATAGGGAAATCGAGCTAAAAAAAGAACTTTCTCAGGATGAAATTATTGCTGTTTTAAATACCCAGTTGAAAAGAAGAGAACAGGCAATTGAGCTTTATATACAAGGTGAGCGAACAGATCTTGCTGATATTGAAAAGTATGAGATTGAAGTTATTAAGACATATTTGCCTGAACCTTTAACGGAAGCTGAGATGGAAATAGAAGTCGGTGAAGCTATAGCTGAACTCAATGCTGAATCCATGCGTGATATGGGTAAAGTAATGAAAGCTCTCAAAGAAAAACTGGGCTCAAAAGCTGATGGGAAAATCTTAAGTAGTATAGTAAGAGCTAAATTATCAAATTAAAATTAATCGAATATATTAGGTAATTCATAATAAGGGGAGATTTATTGTCTCCCCATTTTTCACTGTGTGATAAGTCTGAAATTGATAATAGGTTATTTACATTCTTTATATTAGAAAAAAGGATATGAAATGGATATTTTTGATATAATTTTTGGGATATTTCTGTTATTTCTTATGTTTCAATACCTTAGAAAAGGTTTTGTAGCCAGTTCCATCCAATTACTGGGATTGATCGTAACCATTATTATAATTGGCAAGGTCGGTCATCTTGTAAAAGCAAAATTGATACTTCAGTTCGAACTGAGTGAAACTTTGGCAGTAATTATAGCATATATTATCATTTTCCTGATCATAATGATAATGGCTAAAATTGTTATATTTCTTATCCATAGAATGGTTGAATTTCTTCATTTAAAATGGTTTAACAAACTTCTTGGTGCTTTGTTCGGATTATTCAACGGTGTATTGCTTATTGCATTATTAGTTATAATTCTCAACATTTCACCCTTTGAGAAAGAGATCAGGAAAATAACAGCGAAATCTTACATTCTTAATGTGGTGAGAGCTATAACCGATGAAATTGAAGACAAGTATCCCCAAATAGAAAAGATTAAAGAACCTATCAGAAAAAAGTTAAATAAAAAGATTGATAAAAGTGAAGAGAAACTGGAAGAAGAAAAGAAAAAAATTGAAGAAATCATTTCATAATCAGATTTGATATGAATGCTTATAATCTACTTGAATATAATAAAATAAAAGAAATCATAGCTTCTGAATGCCAATCTGATTTAGGACGGGAAATTGCCATTTCTCTAACTCCTCTTACCGATAAAGAAGAAATTGAATATAGATTATCGTTAACATCAGAATTTCAGGAACTATTAAAAAATAAAGTTTCTTATAATTTCGAAAATGTATCCGAAATAAATGAGTTATTACTGGATTTCAAACATCAGACTTATGATTTTTATGAGTTCAAAAAAATTAAATTCAATGTATCCACAGCAAATAGAATTTCAAAGGATATTAAAGAATTAGAAGATTATCCTTTATTTCTTGAAATAGTTAAAAAAATAAAACCTCTCTATGATATCGAGAATCAGTTTTCCAGGATTTTCACACCTGAAGGAGATGTAAAAGATAACGCTTCTTCAGCCCTATTATCGATCAGGAAAAGGAAGAAAAAGCTCAGGGAAAATGTAATATCTAATCTAAATATAAAAATCAGGGAATGTGCATCCAGGAACTATATGTTTGATGAAATAATAACACAGAGAGACGGCAGGTATGTAATTCCTGTAAAAGATAGTTCAGTTCCCTTTATTCCCGGAATTGTTCATGGTAGATCCGGAAGTAAATCTTCCGTATACATAGAACCTGAAGAAGTTGTGGGAATGAATAATGAAATTGATCTTATGGATAGCGAGGAGAAAGAAGAAATTTTCAGGATATTTAAATCTTACACAAAAGACATTCTCAATTATAAAGATGAAATACTTGAAAATACTAATCTTCTGAAATCTCTGGATTATTATTTTGCAGCAGCCGGGATATCCAATAATTACAATTCCCAAAAACCGAAAATTGACAAACATCCTGTGATTAATCTGATTCAAGCCCGTCATCCACTTTTGATTGAAACTTTTGATAGTATTGAGAAGGTTATACCTTTTGATCTGGAGCTTGGAAAAGACTATAGATTGCTTCTGATCTCAGGTCCGAATACCGGGGGAAAAACAGTTACTTTAAAAACAGTTGGATTAATTTGTTTGATGGCTTTATCAGGTTTACCGATTCCAGCTGAAGCAGATAGCAGGATTGGTATTTTTTCCGGGTTTTTTGCTGATATTGGAGATTATCAATCCCTTGAAAATTCACTCAGTACATTTTCTTCGCATATAAAAAATATTAAAGGAATGATCGATAAAGGGGATGAAAATTCGTTAATATTAATAGATGAAATCGGGGCTGCAACAGATCCGGAGCAAGGTTCTGCTCTTGCTCAATCCATCCTGGAAAAGTTGGTGGAAAACAAAGTAATTGGAGTAATCACAACTCACTACACTGCACTTAAGATCTTTGCTGAGCAGAACCAGAGTTGTACTAACGCCGCTATGCAGTTTGATCCTGAAAGACACTCTCCAACCTATCAATTCAAATTGGGACTTCCAGGTAATAGTTTTTCTATTGAAGTAGCTTCACAACTTGGTTTGAATAAAAACTTGATAAACAGGGCTAAGAATTTAGCAGGCAACCAGAATGTGGAACTTACTGATTTATTGAAAAAAATTACAGAAGAAAAAAATGAATTGTCCAGACAGAATTATCAATATAAACTTAAGACTTATTTATTGAATCAAAACATTACCGAGTATCAAAAAAATATTAAAAGTCTGGAAAAAGAGACTAAAAAAATAAAGAAAAGTTCGATCAGGGAAGCACGTGAATTTTTGGCAACTCTACAAAAAGAGCTGAACCTGGAAATTTCCGATATTAAGAAATCCGAAAAGAAAGAGAGAAAGGAGCTTCTGGACAGATCATTCCAAAAGATAGTGAAAATGAATGAACAGTTCGGTAAAATCGAAGATGAATTGTCTCCGGTGATATTGAAACCGATAGAAAAAGCTGAAATCGGGCAAAAGGTCTGGGTTAAAGATTTCGATGGAGAAGGAGAAATAGTAGAGATAAAAGATTCATTAATTAAAGTAAATCTTAATGACTTTATTTTTTCAACGACTATAGATAATCTTTACCAGCTCACAGTAACTTCCTCTAAAAAAGGAATTAAAAAAAAGAATATTACAGTTCCTTCCCAAAATGTAAAATTTGAATTAAAAATTTTGGGTTATCGCTTTGATGAAGCCCTTCCTGAAATAGAAACTTTTATTGATAATGCTTGTATGAACGAACTTAATATTATTAGAATAGTTCATGGTAAAGGTACAGGAGCGCTCCGGAATAAGGTCAGGCAGTATTTGCGTACCAATAAAAAGGTTAAAGAGTTTTATTCACCTCCGCCAGCACTTGGTGGTGATGGAGTAACTGTGGCAACACTCGTTAAATAAGAAAGGTTCTTATGGATAGAACGGAAATTGATAATATACTTGAACATAATAACATTGTGGATGTGATTAACAGTTATTTTCCATTAAAAAAAGCTGGTGCAAATTATAGAGCTCTTTGTCCTTTTCATGAAGAAAAAACTCCGTCTTTTATGGTCAGTGAAAGAAAGCAGATATATAAATGTTTTGGTTGCGGGAAAGCAGGGAATGTGATTACATTTATAATGGAGTATGAAAAAATTTCTTTTATTGAAACCTTGAAAAAATTAGCTGCACGTGCAGGAATTACAATTAAAGAAACAAAAGCTGACCCGAAAAAGAAAACACGAAAAGATTTAATTTACAAAATCTATTCTTTAACAACCTCTTTTTATAAAGAAAACTTGCAGAAACATGGGCAGTTTGTCCTGGAATATTTAAAGAAGAGAGAAATAACTGAGGAAACAGTCGCAAAATTTGATATTGGATATGCTCTCGATAGTTATGGGGGATTAAAAAATTATTTATTAAAAAATAGTATCAACGAAAAAATTTTAGAACACACCGGTTTATTCAGTAAAAGTGAAAAAGGGATTTTTGATACATTCAGGAACCGTTTGATGTTTCCTATACATTCTATCACTGGGAAGGTTATTGCATTTGGAGGTAGAGTACTGCAAGATGATCAATCAGGGGGCAAGTACATAAATTCCCCAACTACGGAAATATATACAAAGGGTAACGAACTCTATGGTTTATTCGTTACAAAACATGAGATTCAGAAACGTGATTTTGCTCTGGTTTGTGAAGGTTACACTGATTTTCTGCGTTTGTATGAAAATGGATTCACAAATAGTGTTGCTTCTCTGGGAACGTCTATTACAGATGCACAGATCAATCTTTTGAGCAGGTTTACAAAGAATATTTTTATTATATATGATGGAGATATTGCAGGGAGAAAAGCTGCTGTTAGGGCTGCCGGCAATGTGATCAAAAAGGGCTACAATACAAAAATAGTCGTACTGCCAGAAAAAGAAGATCCGGATAATTTCTTAGTAAATTCGGGGAAAGAAAAATTGCAGGAAAAAATTGAGAATGCAAAATTATTACCCATATTTTTGTTAGAAGATGATTTGATGGGATTGGAGAATAGAGGAAAATTAGATTTGCTATTGGAAATAGTAAATGAAATAGATGATAAAATAACCAGAGAATTTTTTGTAAAAGAAATTGCTGATGATTTTAAGATATCGGAAACTTCAATTTTTTCGAAGATTAAATTTTCACAGTATCGAAAGAGAAATGTACCCGTTAGAGCAGATATATTGCAATTCCCGGAAGAAAGAAATTTATTAAAATCAGTTTTAAATGAAAAGTATTTACTAAAAAAAGTTGCACAGGAGATTAATTCGAGTTATTTTTTTTTGAAAATTTATAAAAATATTTATGAAGAAATTATAAAGTATGTTAAAAACTCAGAACACATATCCGGATTATTAAACCAGATAGAAGATGAAATAATAAAAAATACTATCGGTGAATTATTGATTGAGGATGTTCCCAATATCTCAATTGATGAAATTTTAAAGGCAATGAAATTAAGAAAATATCAAAAAGATTTACAGGATATTAACCAACAGATGGTCAATGAGGGAAGTAATAAAGAACTTTTGGACAAAAAGAACAAATTAAAGAAAGAGATATTAAACATGAATAGCAAGATTGTAAGAAAAACCCTATATTAATAAGGAGTTTTAATGCTGAGTTATAATGAATGTATAAAGAAATTAGTTGAACTTGCAAAAAGAAATAACGACCTTCTGACATTTAAACAGATTAATAATATTCTACCTAATAGTCCTATCTATCTTGATAAGATTGAGGATATCATCAGTGAATTAGTGGATGCAGGTATTGAGCTTATTGATGAAACTCATAAACGTGTAACTAAGAAAAAAGTATCTATAAAGAAAACTAGAACCAGAAAGTTTCAGAACAAGCGGTATTATGACGACCCGGTTAGGATGTATCTTGGTGAGATGGGTAGAGTTCCTCTTTTAGATAGAGAAGGTGAAGTTAGAATTGCTAAAAAGATCGAAAGTGGGCAAAGATATATTAATAAATTTGAATTTATATCCGGAAGTACATTGAGAGAAATGGAAAATTTCCTGCATCGCTATAAGGAAAAAAGAGTAAAAATAGACCAGATCTTTAAAATTGAATATGGGTCATGGATGGATAAAGCTCAGGAAGCAAAACTAATAAGTGAATTTGAACATGTTATTAGAGAAACAAGAGATATTTTTGAAGAGATTGGTGAAATTCTGGATAATAGTGACTTTGATGATAATGGCGAACTGGTCGACCAGGAAATGATAGATAAAAAGCGCCAACAGATCGTTGGGATTTTCAGCAGAATGCAATATAATGAAAAACTTCTTAAAAGAATGGTGTATCGTATTAGAAGCCTTGTTGACAGGATCAAAGACAGTCATAAAACTATTAAGCAGTTATCTAAGATAAGAAGATTTTCAATAGATGAAATATGTACTTTTGGTAGAAAGGCAAATAAATCCGAAGAAGATTACAAATTGGTTAAAATTGAAACAAACATTGAGCCAAGTGTTTTTATTGAGACTCTTAGAAAAATTAAAAATGCCCGCAGGAAAATACGCCGTGTAGAGTTGGAAACCAGGATGACTGCCAGGGAAATGATTGATCTGCTTACTGAAGTAGAACGCGGCGAAAAAATGAAAGAGCGCTCTAAGAATGAAATGATAGAAGCCAATGTTAGATTAGTTGTAAGTATTGCAAAACGTTACAATAACCGAGGTCTGGATTTTCTTGACCTTATCCAGGAAGGAAATACAGGACTAATGAGAGCAGTAGAAAAATATGACTACCGAAAAGGCTTCAAATTCAGCACTTATGCAACCTGGTGGATCAGACAGGCAATTACAAGAGCGATTGCTGACCAGGCGAGAACTATTCGTATCCCGGTTCATATGATCGAATCTATCAATAAAGTAAAGCGAGCCAGCAGGAAACTGCTCCAGGAACTGGGAAGGGAACCCTATCCTGAAGAAATTGCTGTTAAACTTGACCTTCCCCCTGAAAAAATAAAAAATATCCTGGCTATAACTAAAGAACCTGTTTCCCTGGATAAACCAATAGGTCATGAGGATGAAGACAGCCTTCTGGGTGATTTCATAGAAGATAAAGGTACGATCTCCCCGGAAAGAATGGCTGAAAGAACTTTGCTTAAAAAACAGGTTGATGAAATCCTTCAGACCCTTACTTCCAGAGAAGAAAGAGTTATCAGGTTACGCTTTGGTATTGACGATGGTTATCACCGCACCCTGGAGGAAGTAGGAAATATATTCAGCGTGACCAGGGAAAGAATTCGTCAGATCGAAGATAAAGCACTCCGTAAATTGCGACATCCTACCCGAAGTAACATCTTGATGAAGTTTATTGAAAATTTTAATGTTAAGTAAAATTATTTCCATTCTGATATAGGAAATTCTTGACATATAAATGCTTAATCTGGTTGTTACAGTTTCAAATTATTCGTGATCTTTTCAGGGCCTATAGCTCAGTTGGTAGAGCTTCCGGCTCATATCCGGCAGCTGCCGGACAGAGGTTCGATTTAAACTCTGAAATAGATAAAGTGAAGAAAGTTTTCAGGGCCTATAGCTCAGTTGGTAGAGCTTCCGGCTCATAACCGGACGGTGAGAGGTTCGATTCCTCTTGGGCCCACCATACTTCGCTCCTTCGCAAGCTCATGAGCTTCGAATGGCAAGCCAAATAAAAAGCCTCGATTTTCGGGGCTTTTTTGTTTTAGAAAAAAATTACAAAGAGTTAAGCACATGATTACAGTTTATGTTCTAAAAGGAAAGAAGCGTTACATCGGAATCACCAATAATCTGGAAAGAAGACTTGCTGAACACAGAAGAAAATCATCAAAGGGAAGTCAGATTATAGGAGAGTTCAAATTAATTCACGCTGAACAATTTACAGACTATAAAAATGCCAGAGAGCGTGAAAAATACTTAAAGAGCGGAGCAGGTAGAGCTTGGCTTGATAAGC
>JAUXFF010000105.1 GCA_030620155.1 Candidatus Cloacimonadota bacterium
CCAGGAAACAAGGAAGGTGAAGTTTACGGTAGTTGACAGCATCGGAAATCCCGTTCCAAAAGCTGTAATAAATATTATGGCTTTCAATTTTTCCATGCTGCGCTCTCTTCTGGGAATCAGAACAGACAGCACAGGCACCAAAGAGCTCACTACCGGAAAAGGTGGTTTCTTTGCAATAGCTACAAAGGATAGTTTGTTCGATTATAAAGTAATACCTTTTGATGACAGTACCATATACAATGAATTCCAATTTACTTTGAAAGATCGAACATTGGAAATAGAAGATCTTGTTTTCCAATATCCTGATGTGAAAGTAGAAAGAAAGGAGGAACCCGAACTCTTTAAAGAAAGGAAAAAAGAAATCGTAGAAAAATATAATGAAAGAATAAAGAATTTCCAGTCCACACCTATACCGGAATATGCTCCGAAGTCCGATTCCAACTTTGTGGAAATCTTCGAAAATTGCAGGAACAATAAACAACCTCTCCTTGATTTTGTAGTTATCAATCCGGATATCCCGGAAATATTCTGGGAAAAAGCCGGTTCGGTGGATGTAAAATTTTTCTGGGAAGCATCAGTGACTCAATGGCAGAATTTGTTTGATTTCTACATGGAACTGAAAGATAAAGAACTGTCGGATGCCAAATGGAAAAACCTGCTTTTACCAAGCGTTTTTTATGAAGTTCTACCAAATGTTCGCGTTCCTGAAGATCTGACAAAATGGAAGGATATCAACGCATCGGAGGCTATTCCACAAATCATCGAAGAACTGCAAAATCATCATAAGATCGAAGGAGATTCAGCTTCGGTCGGATTGCTTTCCCTCGATAAAATGCTGGAAGCCGAATTCCTGCAGGATTATCAATTCAAAACTTTAGGTTGTTATGTTCTGAAGGCAAATCATATTCCTGCTCAATACACACGGATCCCTTCCACAATAATGGTGATGGCAGATAGTGTGTGGCAGAATTATGATGTGAAAGAAAACGATTTTGTGAAACCACAAGAAGAAGTTAAATCACTTGCATTTGTCGAATTCAGGCTGGTTGACGAAGATCTCCTTCCTGTTACATTTAATCCTGACAATATTTCCACAACCCTGTTCAGGGAAGGACGTTTTTATCCTAATGACAGACAACTCGATTATGATAAGGAAAGCAGCATTCTTTCAGGAGAGCTGGAAAAAGGAGATTACCAGGTTCAATTCTGCATAAGGGAAAACAGTGAAACTACAAAAGTGAAACTTGCTGCACTTCATCTCGACAAACAGGTAGAGCTAAAGGAAACACTCATTTTCAAAGACCTGAAAAGAAATTGGAAAAATGCAGGTAAGAAATACACTGCATTTCTGGATTCATTAAAAACAGAAGAAAATGTCGATTATGTTATCCTGCTGGGAGATTATGATAATGAACCTGTTCAAAGATTGGCTACAAAAGTTCGAAACAAAATGGAAGGGCAGGAATTTATCTGGATAGGAAAAAATGAATCTCCCCAGCCTGTTCCCGATTACATAATTTCTGATGAATATGAAGAATTCCTGAAAGACAATCCTGAACTGAAGAATCGTTTGATCACATTCTATTATGACTCGGAAAAAAATAAATGGAAAATCTTTGAAGGGAATTGGGATTTGTTGTTTAAATAAGGAATTAGCCACTAATTGACACTGATGAACGCAGATCGGGAACTGAATGTCTTTATTCCAACTAATTACTAAGATGGTAAACTTCTTGACTTAAAAAAAATAAAATTTTGTCTGGATTTGAAATTAAAGAGTGAACAATGAATAAGATATTAGTCGAGAATTTAAAGCAACTGAAAAGCGTATGTAAAACACATCATGTGAAAAAAATGTATGCTTTTGGATCTGTTTGCACGGAAAGATTTAATAAAAACAGTGACATCGATATATTGGTTTTTTTCCAACCTTTAGATTTTGGTGAATACGCTGATAATTATTTTCAATTAGCGGATAGGCTGGAAAAAATCTTTAATCGAAAAGTAGATTTATTAACAGAAAATTCTTTATCAAATCCATATTTCATAAGATCATTGGAAAAAACCAAAACTGTGCTTTATGAATGAGAATGTAAAAAAATTTCTTTACGATATAAAAGTCTCGATCGAGTCGATTGAGAAATATCTTGGAGATAATCAAAATTTTAACAAATACCTTTCCAATAAAATGTTGAGAAGAGCAATTGAAAGGGAATTTGAAATCATCGGTGAAGCAATGAACCATTTAGTAAAACTTGATGAAAATATCAAAATTTCGGCAAAAAAACTGATAATCGGAATGAGAAATCGAGTAATTCATGGATATGACAAAATTGATAATGTTATAATTTGGGGAACGATAGTTAAGCATCTTCCTCTTTTAAAGAAAGAAGTTACTGCTCTTTTGGATGAATGAGAAAATTGGATTTTATTTCAAGCTTCTCTACAGTATATAGAAAGCCAAGTAATTTCACTTTTTTTAAGGATTTTTAATATGAAATTTTTCTTTAAAATATTACCCATAATTTTGTGTTTTTTGTTGTTAGCTGCACATTTTGGGCGAGCAGACTTATTAATTTTACAAATAATCAGTATTTTAATTCCATTTCTGTTATTTTGGAAAACAAAGGTCACTGCATTCATTATTCAAGCTTGTTTGCTCTTGGCAGGAATCGAATGGATAAGGACTACGATTTATTATACTCGGATCAGAATTGAAATCGGAGAACCGTGGTTACGACTCGCAATAATTCTGGGAGCTGTTGCTGTTCTGAATTTCGCAACTATTTTAGTTTTCAGATCGAAATTGATGAAGGAAAAGTATAAACTGTAATTTATTGCTCACGGATTTAAAAAGATAAACCCGTAAGAGATGACTTTGTTAGGTTCAACTATAATAAATTCAGGTTTTTTACTTACCACTTAACCGGATATTCTCCCCGTTTAAAATATTATTCTTTACTAAATCACATTTTCTACGAAAATAAACTCATGGAATATCGGAACGAAAAAAATATGAAAAAAAGATATTTGCTAATATTCTTATTTATTGTTATCAATGTATCTCTACAGGCATTCCACATCAATATCTCTCATTTCTCAGTCTCATTTATTCCTGATAAAAACATAATGTGTTATCCGGGAGATCTACCGATAGATGAAAATGGGAATCTTGATTATTTTCCGGAAAAAGACGATTCTCTAAATTGGAAAAAATATTCAAGATTTGAGTTATATGAAATGTTCCATAAGAAATTTATGTGGTTAAAAATAGAGTTGCCGGAGAACAAATATGATGATCCTGCAGTTTACATTGATGCTGATGTAAATGAATTCGAAGTTTATTTTTCTCAAAAAAAAGTATATCAATCTAAATCAAAAGAAACTGAAATAGATTTCCAATCCTTAAAAAGACATATTATCCCATTAAGAGATCCTGACTGTAAATATGTTATGATAAAAATATTCTTTGAAACGCCGATTATTTTTAAGCAGTTTGACGAAATTTATTTTGGTTCTCAACATGATCTTAATAAGATTGCTGAACAAGAAGCTAAATTTATGTTTACAGCAAATATTATTGTTTTTTTGATAGGTTCTTTACTGATTATTATCGGCTTTATATCTCTTTGTGTTTTCTTATACAGAAGAAAAAAGAAAGAACATCCTTTTCTTACTTTTTCCCTTTTCTCGGTAAGTGCTGGAGTTGTTTATTTACTCCACTCAATATTGTCATATATGTTGAATATTTCTCCAATGAAGAAACTGGATATAATGGTAATTGTGATCAATTTATTGACCATAAGTCTGATATTGTTAGTTAAACAGATATTCAGCCCACAAGGTAAACCAATATTCAAATGGCTTTTAGGATTGAGTTTTGTTAGCCTGCTTGTTGGAATATTCAGTCCGAATTTATGGCTCTTCTTTGGTTTTATATATCACATTCTTTTATTTGTTGTTTTCATAACGATGTTCTTCATTATTCTAAGATCACAAAAATATATTGAAAGCAGCAGATCAAATAAGAGATTTATTATATTCACTTTTAGCTTTTTTCTGTTCCTCATTCTTATTTCGTTTAAAGATTTCGGGGGACTTCCCTTGATGACCCTGCCATTTGAAATAGGAATAATCTGGCTTGTAATTGCCTTTGGATATTTTCTGTTGGAACATTATACGAGAATAAACAGGGAACTGCAACAGAATAAAATTAAAGTTCTGCAATTGGAACAGGAAAACCTGCTCTCCCAACTTGAATCTTTAAAAAAACAGATAGACCCGCATTTTCTTTTCAATTCACTGGGAACACTCATATCACTTATTGAAAAAGATTCGTTTCTGGCTATTGATTTTGTGGAAGAATTATCAAAGGTCTATCGCTATATTTTACAAACACAACACAAAGAATTAGTAGAACTTAAGGATGAATTGAATTTTATCAATTCCTATATTTTTCTTCTATCAAAACGATTCGGGAAAAATCTAAATATTAACTTAAAAATTTCAAAAGGATGGTTGAACTATCTCATCCCACCATTAAGCCTGCAATTGCTCATTGAGAATGCTGTTAAACATAACATTATCTCTAAAGAGAAAACTTTGAATATCAATATTTCAATCGATGAAGACGAATATTTGAATGTAGAGAATAATTTCCAAAAGAAAAGAACATTTGTAAGTTCAACAAAGATTGGACTGAAAAACCTGAAAAGCCGTTACGAGTTTTTTACCGATAGAAAAGTTGAAATTATCTCTGATGAAGATATTTTTCAGGTTAGGATTCCATTGATAAAAGAAATGCCGGAAAGGCTTGTATGATAATTACCCGCGAAATACGCCCCATTAAATAAAAGAGATTTAACAGGGTAAACAAAAAGACACGAAATATTTTCTTTTGTTTACAAAAAAAAGAAAACTGGTGAATGAGTTGGACTTTAATTGCATCGAAGTGCGAGTTAAGAACAACTAAAGTTATCTCGAGTCGTCGCTAGCCCCATGAAATCTTTTTTCTATTTCATTGGGGTCGCAAGCTCCTTATTCATTCTTCGTTCCGAATGCTTCGGAACTACGGAGAACGGACGACTCGAAAGATATTTGACTTACGCAATGGTTTAAATTGTAAGTTAGAAATTCTTGGATAAGAATACGACTAACGGAGGTTTCGTAATCTTGATAGAGTTTTTAAAGAATATCAAGATTAGAACTTAACCATCCGTAAGGTCCAAACTTTGTGAATCTTCGTGTCCTTCGCCTGCCCCGTAAGGAAGAATGACCCCAGTTGGATAAAAAAACCAACCCCAGTTAAATAGAAGAAAGTTTAACGGGGGCAGGCGGGGTAAACTGTATCGGGGTGGCTAAAGAAATGGAGAAGGAAATGAAAGTATTAATTCTCGAAGACGAATTTTATGCTTCTGATAGATTGAAAAAGCTTTTAAGAATTATAGATTCATCAATAGAAATATTAGCAGTTATTGAAACTGTTGAAAACGCAATTCTGTGGATAAAAAATAATAGGGGGCCTGACTTAATGTTCGTAGACATTCAATTATCAGACGGTATTAGTCTGGATATTTTTGAAAAAATTCAGGTGGAATGTGCGATTATTTTTACTACAGCTTACGATGAATATGCTATTCAGGCTTTTAAAGTAAACAGTATCGATTATCTTTTAAAACCGATCAATCTGAAGGATTTGAAGAATAGTATTGAGAAATACAAACGGCTGAAAGATAAATATGCAGGTGAAATCAGGGAAAACATAAAAATACTGATGAATCAACTTGATTTAAAAAAGGAAAAATATAAAACCAGGTTACTTGTTAAAACAGGTTCGGTAATGCAATCTATCAATATCGAAAAGATTGCATATTTCTTCATCAAAAACCAGCTTTGTTTCCTAATGACAAAAGATAAAGAACGGTTTGCTCTCGATTATAACCTCGATGAAATTGAAAGATTAGTAAATCCTGAAATGTTTTTCAGGGTTAACCGCCAAGTGATTGTTTCTCAAAAATCAATAAAAAAAATCCATCCTTTCTTCAGCAGCAGATTATTATTGGATTTAGAACCTGATACTTCGGAAGACGTGATTGTAAGTAAAAGGAAAGTAAGTTTGTTTAAGAAGTGGATGGGTGGATAAAAAATAAGTTCTTTATTAAAATTAATCTATTTAGAATTAATCCCTAAACTAAGGTTGTTCGACTATCAGGTACTCATTTTCAATAATTTATCATAGATGAATTAATAATATTGCACACTTTTTATAATTTTTTTGATATATTTATGTCGCTCCTACAGAGCTTTGATTTGTTTCCTATTTTACACCCAAAGCTAACCCCTGTTAAATATGCTACGCATTTAACGGGACAGGCGCTTTGAGCTACAAAGATTTCACCGCTCTGCGGTTATATTTTTTCAGCTTCGTAGAAGCAATATATCTATAACCGAATGCGCTGTGCCAAGGCGAAGTCCCGAAAACATTCGGGACGAAGACTGGTGAGCGTTCGGTGTAAAAATATCCGGATTTCAAACTACATCGTAGCGACATATATTCAATTCAACTAATCCATTAAAAACAACTTCCATTCCCTTTAACCTAAAATATCACCCACTCACCCCATTTCCATTGATTTTTCCTCATTCCATCCTTATTTTCTATAGCAAAATGAGAAGAGGAAAAAATAATGCTCGAAAAACTCGCAAAGTTAGTCTTCAAATTCCCAAAAACAACAATTATAATTATCGTTCTGCTGACAGTGTTTTTTTATTATGGTCTTACAAAAATAACTGTAAATACCGACGATAAAGATATTCTTCCGCAAGATGACCCGAAAGTGATCGCATTTTACGAAGCAGATTCGACATTTGGCGGAGCGGAATTTGTTCTGGTGATTCTCGATATGGACGAAGTATTCACAACAAAAGCATTGCAGGAAATTGATGATCTTACCCTCTGCCTGGAAAAGCTAAAAGGCGTAAATTCAGTGATGAGCATTACCAACATCGAGGAAATCAAGGGAATCAAAGATGGTATCGAAGTCGTTGAACTTATCGAAGATATCCCATATAAAAAAGCAGAACTTCTGAAACTGAAAAAAAGAGTCTTATCTGATGATAATTATGCCGGACGGATAGTTTCCGAAAATGGTAAAATCGCTCTTGTTATGGTGCAGTTATTACCGAATTCCGACACAGAAAGAATAGTCGATGATGTCAGGGAAGTCATTCATAAACACGGTATCGAAGATAAAGTTCATTTATCGGGCGAACCTATGTTTGACTATGAAATGGATAAGATTCTGGTCGAAGATATGAGCAAACTCATACCGATTGCAATGTTGGTGATGATCTTCATTTTATATTTCAGTTTCCGCAGTGTCAGGGGAGTTGTTCTGCCAATATTGATCGTGATCATAACTGTGGTCTGGACCAGTGGATTAATGGGACATTTCAGAGTTCCCATTTCTGCCATCGGAAACATTATGCCGATCATTCTTATCAGTATGGGAATTGCGGATGGTATTCACATTCTGGCAAGATACAGGGAAGAACTGGCATCGGGTGCAAACAAACGAAAAGCACTGTATATCACCATAGTAGCTGTTGGATTGGCTTGCTTTTTAACATCTGTAACCACAATGGTTGGATTCGGTTCGCTTTACACTTCATCGCTTCGATCAATAAAGAATTTTGGGTTATTTACCGGTATCGGAATTGCCTTTGCTTTCATCATTACAGTTACTTTCTTTCTCGCAATTTTATCTATTTTGCGTCCTAAAAAAAGAGACCTGAATAAGAAAAAGAAAGTATTGTTAGGAAGTTTCCTGAAAAAATGGGCAGATTTTATTGTGAACAGATCAAAAGCAGTCTTAAGTTTCACTATTTTACTGATCTTATTAGCAGGAATTGGAATTATCTTTATCAGCACGGAAACAAATTTCATCACTTTTTTTAATCCCAAAAGTGCGATTAGAAAATCTTATGATATAATGAAAGAAAATTTCGGAGGAGTGGAATTTATTCAAGTCGTTGTAAAAGGAAATATTCAGGACCCTAAAATTCTGAAAGCAATGGAGAATTTTCAGGATGAAATAGACAAGATCAATGTTTTGAGCAAACCCACATCCATCGTGAATTATCTGAAAAATACAAACAAGGCTTTAAATGAAGGAAATCCGAGATATGAAATTCTCCCAAAAACAGAAGAAGAAGTTGCTCAATTCCTTCTACTTCTATCAATGGGAGGATCCGACGAACTTGATAATATTCTTTCCTTTGATTATGACCAGGCTTTAATCCAGGCAAGGATGTCATCATTCAAAAGCTCGGATCGGGATAGAATGATAGCGCAGGTGGAAAAAGCTATCGACAAGCATTTCGGAAAAGAGAAGGAAGTTATTTTAACAGGACAACCGGTTCTAAGTCAAACAATGGAAAAACTGATGGTTAGAGGACAATTACAGAGTCTAACTCTGGCGATTTTTTTAGTATTTATTATTATGATCTTACTTTCAAGATCAATAACTTACGGAGCATTTACAACTATTCCGATTACTCTCACCGTGATCCTGAATTTTGGGATAATGGGCTGGTTCAAAATACCGCTCGATGTTGCTTCTGCAGTTCTTGCCAGCATTGTTATCGGGATCGGAATAGACTACGCAATTCATTTTTTCAGTCGTTATAAAGAAGAACTTGAAATTGGAAAAAGCGTCGAGCAA
>JAUXFF010000038.1 GCA_030620155.1 Candidatus Cloacimonadota bacterium
CAAAATAACAGTTTGAGTGATGACATAGATAATTTTTCAAAATATGATGATTCCTATACGCTATCTTTAGTAGCTTCTTTTGATATATTTGATCTATTTGAGAAGCGCGAATCTTTTGTACGTTCGAGGAGAAATCTGGAGATAGAGGAACTGGATTTTGAGAATAGCGAGCAGGAGTTGAGGAGTGAGCTTTCCAATTTGATAAATGATATGAAGACTTTACGCAGGTCTCGGGATTTGTATCTTGATAAGTTGAATTTGGCAGAGGAAAATCTGAGTATGGCACAGGAGCAGTTCAGGCTGGGAATCATCAGTTTACTCGATCTTGATAGAACTAAAATAGAATATCAGAATGCCCAACTTTCTTATAATAACAGATATTATGAATTGATCCGCAAACAGGAAGAAATAAATAAAACCCTTTCCAGAAATATACTTGGTAAATGGTAATAGCTTAAGCGCTTACCTCTCAAAACTGACCACAACAAAATTGAAATTTAATTCTAAAATTCTGTCGCATTCTGGTTCCGGTTTTTCGGGTTAAGAAAAAATATTTGATTTCCCTCAAAATTAGTAAATAGTTTATTCCATTCATATTTATTATGATTACGAACAAAAACTAATTAAAACTCTCTTAAATATGTGAAAATAGATTACCTTTTATAGCAATTTAATATTTTAAACTTGGGATTAATTTTTTAGAGTTGACTTTATATTCATCAGAAATTGGATTGTTTTATGAGTTCTACAAAATTAAGGAAAATTTCAGAAACCATTGAAATGGTTGAAATTTTCTTTTTGTTATGGTTTTATGACCCACAACTAAAGTTGTGGGTTAATACAATACATATTATAGCATTAGCCCACAGTTGTTTACTCCGGCTCAGACGGATTAACTGTGGGTTAAAAAATCACACAAACCATACAATAACCGCTTCAGCGGTTTACACTTCTATTTTTCAGAACACTTAAATTGGATTGTTTTATAAAAGGGGTTCTTATGAAAATATTTTTAAGGAATGTATTAATAATTTCGATTTTATTTTTGTTCTTTATTCATGCAAACTGTGAAAGCGATAAAAGCATAGATAATATCCAAGATTTTGATGTTACAACTTTGGAAAACGAATCTTTCTTAAATGCAGTTTTATGGCATCAAACATCTGCAGAATACAGAGCATTGGCTTATCAGGCGTATAATCTTGCCAAACTGAGATTGGATGAAGACCTGGAAATTGAAAGGGAACGTAAGAGAGCTATTATTGCGGATATAGATGAAACGGTTTTGGATAATTCAGCTTATAATGCAAAAGGAATAGTAGAAAAACAGTCGTATCCTGAAGATTTTTATGAATGGATAGATCGGGCTGAAGGAAGAGCTGTACCGGGAGCTGTGAAATTTCTGAACTATGCTGTAGAGAAAGGATGTGATATTTTTTATATTTCCAATCGTAGAACTATGGGGCTGGATGGCACTATGAGAAATCTGAAAAAGTTAGGATTTCCACAAGTAGAAAAAAATCATGTGCTCCTCAAAGAGACAACTTCCAATAAAGGACTTCGAAGAGACTCTATTACCAAAACACATGATATTGTACTATTACTTGGAGATAACCTGATTGATTTTGATGATATTTTTAGAGGAATATCTATAGAAGAACGATATTCTGCAGTTGATAAAATTGAATCTGAGTTCGGTAAAAAATTCATAATTTTTCCGAATTCAATGCATGGTGAATGGATAAAAGCTTTATATAATTATGATAGAACTGTGCCTTTTGAAGAAAGAAAACAAAAGATGGTTAATCATCTGAGAACATATTAATCACAATTTTAATATTGTTAAAAGGTTGATTTAATGCTATTGGAGAATATACATTTTTTAAGAAAGAGTTTAAGATTTAAACGATTCTTCAATGCCATAAAAGTATATACTTCTTATTTTTTATCCATTATTTTAAAGAAAAGTATTTTTTGGGGATTTCCACCTGTAGTGATGATCGAGCCAACAAATATCTGCAATCTGAAATGCCCGTTATGCCCTTCAGGAAATGATACTTTAAAACGACCTAAAGGTTATATGGATATATCAACTTTTGAAAAGATTATTGATGAAATCAAAGACAGATCTTTTATGGTGGTTTTATGGAATCAAGGGGAATCATTTCTAAATAAAGATTTTTTGAAAATGATCAAATATGCTTCGGAAAGAGGTCTTTTCACACTTGTTTCTACAAATGCAAATATTGAAATTAAGGCGGAAGAGATTATACACTCAGGGCTTGATTCTATAATAGTTTCTCTGGATGGTGCAACCCAGGAGACCTATAACAAATACAGAATCAATGGTGATTTGAGTAAAGTATTAAAAAATGTAGATAATTTAGTTGAAGCCAAAAAAAAATTAAAATCATCCAAACCCATAATCAGGTGGCAATTCCTGGTGATGAAACATAATGAACATGAGATCGATGATATGAAGAAGCTAGCTGATAAACACGGAGTTAATAACCTGGAACTGAAAACGGTTCAAATTTATTCCAAAGAGGACGTCCATAATTTCTTACCGATAAATCCCAGGTATCGAAGATATAAAATACAGGGGGATGATTTCGAGCTTAAATTCGGGATTAAGAACCGATGTAGACGTATCTGGACAAATGCTGTTGTGAACTGGGATGGGGAAGTGGCTATCTGCTGTTTTGACAAAGATGTTAAATTTAAAATTGGAAATATCAATGAGACATCTCTCTCAAAAATATGGAAAAATGAATTTATTCAGAAAATAAGAAATCTTATCCTAACCAACAGGAAGGAAATTCCAATATGCAGAAATTGTGGTGAAAGCGTGAAATTAAAAATTCAAGAGAAGAAAATTAGTTAGATCAAAATATCAATCCTTTTTACGACTTTTCAGGATAAAATATAAACCTAAAAAAGCTGGAAGTACAAGATTAAAGAAGAATATAGTTAGAGAAGAAGTTACTGCAACCTCAGGAACAGCATCTGCTTTTGCTAGAATATTTATGGCAAAAGTTTCTCTTAATCCAAGCCCACTGTAAGTAATTGGTATAATATTCGCAATCATAAACAGAGAAACTGATATAAGGGTCTTAAAAAAACTAATTGAAATAAAAATGTTTAATATAAGGTAATATTGAATTATTGTTAAGAAATTGTGTAATAATTGTAAAAATAAAACATGAGGTATTATTTTCAAATATTGTTTAAAATAAATTTTCTTTGCTCTCCAGAAAAAGGATATTGTATAGATAATAAGAGGAAGAAATAATATTAAAAGAAAAAGGATTAATTTCAAGTATATTGAAACGCTTTCAAAAAAGAAAATCGCGGCAAAAGAAGCAAATAATAAATTAACCCAGATCTGAAAAAATTTCTCCAGACCAATAGAAATTGCTGTTAATACTTTCTTATTGTTTAAAAAATAAATCTTGCCAAATGTACCGTAACCACCTGGCAGAATAAATCTCAAAGCGTCTCCAATAAAGTATGATTTAAGAATATCAAGGTTTGAACCAGAGAAATCAGGATTTATCTTTAAATATTTTTTCCAGTTTAAATACTGAGTAGTTAATTTGATGATAGTAGTTAGTAATAATAATACAATTATTCTTAATGGAATTTCTATGAAATTACAATATAAATCACTTAAATGTAACTTCCTAAAAATAATAACAAGTATTATAACTGTAATGAGAATTTTCAATATAAATAATATTCTTCTTTTTTTTATTTTTTCCATTGCCAATTACCAAATATTCCCCAAATAGAAAAAAAAATTGAATAATATGGGTATATGAAAATATAAAACAGGTAAGGTAGACGGAATTTTTCTTTATGCTTTATAATACTGATAAGTAAAAAGAGGAGTGAGCATAAATAATATATTCCAAATGATAATAATTCTTGCCGAACAAATACAGCGTATGGTAAATATAAATAATAAAGGAATATGACTATAGAAATAATTTTATAAAATGTGGAAGATAAAGCGAATTTTCCATAACGTCTTTTCTGTTGATTAAAATTTTTTTCGATATGGGCTATAGAGGGTACTTTAACAAGAGGATTATAAGCTATCTGAAAGCCATGATTTCTGACTAAATTTATTAGCATTTTATCAACTCCAGCCCGGTAATGTTTTATCTTTTCGAATCCCGAGATTTTATCAAAAACTGAACGACGTATTGCCATGTTACTACCAGCACAACTGAAAGGGATTCCCAATCCAATAGTAGATGAATATATTGTTGCAGATACTATTTGAGTGAAGTATTTGAATAGTGAAGTTTTAATATCTGGAGAAAAACCAACAACCATTCCTGTTTTTTCAGAAAAGAAATTATTAAAACTCTCAATCCAATTAGGAGGAGGAGTACAGTCAGCATCAGTAATTAAGAATATATCATATTTGGCATGCTGAATAGCTTTTTTTAATGCTCCCTTTTTCCCTTTGTATTCCTCATCCTTGGTTTTAAGATGATAATAGCTGGTATATGGTCTTTTAGTGCAGAATATTTTTATAAAAGATAATGAGTTATCTGTAGATGCATCGTCTACAAAAATGATTTCATATAAATTATTAGGATAGTCCAATTTTTGGAGAGCAGAAAGGAGAATAGGAAGATTATGCTCCTCATTTCTACATGCAATCATAATGGAGTATTTGAGCTTATGGGGATTTTTAATCTTAAAGGATCTTAACAAACCGAGAGTAAGAATAACTAAAAAGCAAGAAAACACTAATATTATCATTTTTTATTCATTTAGTAATATTTTTTTACTATCAGGACCACAATTTAATAACATATCTATGACGGATAATTTTGGTTGAAAATCACCATATAATTGCGGATATACAGGATGGATGAAATTATGGAAGATTAATTCAATCCCATTTTCTTCAAAAAGAGATTCTGTGAGGTAATTTTTTCCGCTGGGTCCCGATAAATAAATATCTGTACCTGTTTTTAGACATAAATTTACCAGTAATTCTGTGCTCCTGCCAGAACAATTCAAATCAGATGCTAATACAAGATTTACCTTTATTTCTAATTTTTCTATGATCCAATTTATAATCTTCATATTTAAATCAATAAGATATCTCCATTCTTGATTAAAAATATTTTTAATATCATCAATATAAAGATTAAAATAAGAAGCTTTGGAATAATTATGTACTATTGAATTTAGATGTTTTATTTTCCATTTCTGTGTTTTATCAATTTTAATATCTTTAATTAATGTTTTACCATAGACGTCATGTACAGGCACTGTTAGCCATATGGTACCTTTACTGCTTTTTATCTTGTTTCTATGATAGAACATTCTCCGTGAAAATTGTACATTATCAAGAATAATGAAAGTATCACAGTTATTGATTTTATGAAAATAGCCTAACCATGGTAGAAAATTAGGTTGATGTATTGCTGTGATCATATTCGAAAAATTATATTATTTTTTTAATTTAGCAATCTTATAAGCTTCAGCATATTTTTCATAAATTGAAATCCCTCTGAAGTCTGCGGTTGAAATGATCTTATTATAAAAATAATTACTATTTGACTTTGTATATTGAGATCGATGTATTTTAAATAATTTGACCTTGATATCCAGAATTTCTTGGTTGAGTATTGCAAAATAATTTGGTTCTAAATCATAACTTGAGGGGGATTCGTAAAAAATAAGACTTATTTTCCTACTGGCATCTATGGCAGCCTGTGCTAGTGTTCTATGGTCAATATGGGTATCCATGACATAAGGAGCATAAACATAATGAATATTATTTATTCTGATGATCTCCTCTAACCTGTTCCTAATAGCTGTAAAATTCTCCTCAAAAGTTCGGATTTTAAACTTATCTATCTGGAATTTAAAATTACCTATCTTTTTTAATTCTTTAAAAGATGCTATTTGTTCATCATATCTTGTTTTATCTCCATCAGAGCAGATATAAAGATATATTTTTTGCTTTTCTTTCAATAATTTTACGATATATCCCATACACGAGATTTCCAGATCATCAGGATGAGAACCAATAAATAAGTGCATCTTTACTCCTTACAATAATAATTATTAATAGTATGTAAAATAGGAAATAAATATTTCATTTTCAATATCTTCCACGTTTAATTTTGTCGTCTGTAAACTTAATTTTAGTCCATGATGATTTAAAAACTGCCATGTTAATACAGTTTTTATGGCAAGTTTATCAGAAATATCTCCTTCTAGCCAGGTAACATAGTCACTGGGTCTATCTTCATAATTGATCGTGAAGCTATTTCCTATGCTTCCCTGTCTGGTAAATGCTAAATTAAAGTCACAAAAAATATTTTTTCTGAACTTCCAATTAATTTCAGTTGAAAATTGAATTAAATTGCTACCTTCTTGAAAACCTAAACCTACTCCGTCATGAGAAAACCTGTTTATAAAATATTTATGAGTATATAACCAGGGACGAACAGCAGTAAATTCCCATACCCAACGTAATGAGGAATCCCCAGAACCAATAGCTATACCAGATTGAACAGCATATTTATTACCCCACCAATTGCTGAAAAACTTGCTTTTGCTCATCTCATCCAAGATAAAATTAAAATATAAACAAGAGTTTGTGAAAAACTTCCAATTAACACCACAAAAAATAAGCACATTGTCTCTATCTCTTAGATTATGTTCTATTATTCTATAAAAAGTATGAGGCAATAAATAATTCAGGTCAATTGCCCGATTTCCATAAATAATCTCTTCTCCAATAAATAGATGAAGTTTAGAGTTCGGTCTCCAGTCAATATTATGAACAACAAGAAATTTATCTTCATAGGTTTTTTGGTTAGAAAGATCATTATACAATTCACTCTTCGAACTGTCAGCGATCAGTGAAGCATGCATTAAAGATATAGAAAGTTTTCCCAGTTCAATTTTACCACTGAAATAACCGTACTCATTACAGTCATCGTTTAGAATGATACTACTTCCTATATTACTTCCAATTGAGTATTTATTTCTCCCGATTGATAAGGAACCAAAGAAAGTTTTATAGGTTATCTTAGCTGAAAGGTTATCCAGATAAACAAAATCATCATCTTCCGGATCTTTAATCCATCCATCGACAAGTTCTGAATTATACTTAGCATAATCGGTGTTTCCAGAGAAATGTCCAGCCCACCAATACCCGTAAAATAATAACTTATTATTTATATTACCAGTTAATTTTAAACCCTTATAAATGAAATCGTAATAATCTTCCTTTGAAGAGTTGCTATATGTGTAACCTGCTAAAACATTGATCCTGAGATCAGCGAAATTATTATTATTTGCAGTTCTATAATTGAGAAAATCATGGGAATGTTGTGACTTGGCGAAATAATTTTTTATAGAACTCTTAAATTTAGTAAATGAATACAGAGCAAAATCAAATTCTTCTGACTGATTCTGCTTTATGTTGGAGATTACTTTTGATTCATCCAGGTTTTCCCTGAGATATTGTAAATTACAATTAGAAATAACCTGTGGTCTGTTCCAACTGATATCTATGTAATGATTTTCAGCTACACCATTAGAATGATACAATAAAATGATAAAAAATAAAATATATATTCTCATAGTAATTACCTTTAGAAACTTATGAATGCTAAAGAATTTTTATTGAATTATGTCAAGTCAAAAGCCAAAACACGATTTAATCTTATGAAATATATAGAATTATTAAAATATTATTTTACAAATCTTCATAGAAAATTAATTTATAACCTTGATTATATATTAAATATTTAGTGATTTTTTCATCGGGGGATCAAATGGAACTAAAAGAACTGGATTATTATTATAATAAATTCAAATTCGGTGAAGATACTTTTCATAATTTAATGAAAAACCGTATTCGTGAAATCCTTCTTATTTCAACGTTCTACGATGCATTCATCTTTGAACAGGACGGAAGGTTGTCAGAACAGATTTTTGGAGAATATCGTCAGTTAAATTTAAGTACAGCTCCCCGTATAACTAGTGTTCCAACTGGAGAGCAAGCGTTAAAAATGCTCGCAGAAGGTTCTTATGATTTGGTTATTACTATGATGCGTATAGGTGAGATTAGTCCCTTTGAATTAAGTAAACGAATCAAGGAAATGTATCCGAATTTACCAATTCTCCTTCTCTTGAATGTTCAATCGGATATTTCCCTTATTACAAAACACCCTGATAAAATGAAATATATAGATGATGTATTTCTTTGGAATGGAGATACAAAATTATTTTTAGCAATGGTAAAGCAGGAAGAAGATAGAAGAAATATTGAATATGATACAAAAATCGGTTTTGTACGAGTTATTCTGCTTGTTGAGGATTCAATTATTTATTATTCGATTTTTTTACCTATCTTATATGCTGAAGTATTACAGCAAACACAACGCCTTATTTCAGAAGAATTGAATGATATAAATAAACGTTTAAGAATGAGAGCACGTCCAAAAGTGATTTTGGTTCATAATTATGAAGATGCTGTGAAATATCTGGAAAAATATAAAGAATATATGGTGGGGGTAATTTCAGATGTAAAGTTTTTAAATAAAGGAATAATAGATCCTCAGGCTGGAATAAAATTAATTAATAAAATTAAAATAGGAGATTATGATATACCGGTTATTCTTCAATCATCAGATATTGAAAATGCTGAAAAAGCAAAAAAATTAGGAGTTCATTTTTTAAATAAACAATCCAAAACACTTTTACATGATTTAAAACAGATTATGAAGCGGGATTTAGGTTATGGTGATTTTATTTTTCGTAATAGACAGAATCATAAGATTGGTCGTGCAAGGACTATGTGGGAATTTGAGAATAAACTTCGCACAATTACGAATGAATCTATTCTTTATCATAGTGAAAAAAACCAATTTTCCGGTTGGTTAATTGCTCATGGTGAAATACAAGTGGCCAGAAAAATACGCCCAATTCAAATAAAGGATTTTAAAAATGCTAAAGAATTGAGGAAGCATTTATTGGAAGTTTTCAGGTTTGTTCGTCATAGCAGAACCAAAGGAAAAATCATTAATTTCGAGCCTTCAACTTTGGGTGATGTTGATCATGTTATTAAATTAGCTGAAGGTTCTTTGGGAGGTAAGGGTAGAGGTTTGGCTTTCCTGAATGCCTTATTGGTAACAATGGAATTTGAAAAACAATTTCCAGGAATAAATATTTCCCTTCCAAGTACTGCTATAATAGGAACAAATGAATTTGATACGTTTATTAATCAAAATGATATTGGAGAACGGATATTTGCCAAAAGTGATAATGAAATTCAGGAAATTTTCATTGAAGGTGAACTCTCAAGAGAACTTACAGAAAAATTAAAAATATATATTAAAAAAATTAAAAATCCAATTGCAGTTCGTTCTTCCGGATTGTTAGAAGATTCTCAGTCACAACCATTTGCAGGTATCTATCAAACCTATTTACTACCTAACAATAATAAAGATAAAAAAGTTCGTCTCAAGCAGTTAATGAATGCTGTAAAATTGGTATTTTCATCTGTTTATCTTGAAAGTGCGAGAAATTATATTGAAAGTATTAATTACAAAGTTGAAGAAGAAAAAATGGCAGTTATTCTTCAGGAAATGGTTGGCTCAAATTTCTCTGGATACTTTTATCCGAATATTTCCGGTGTAGGTGAATCATATAACTTCTATCCAACTTCAAATTTAAAAATCAGTGACGGTGTGTCTTTATTGGCAGTAGGGTTGGGAAAATCGGTTGTTGAAGGTGAACAAAATTATAGATTTTGTCCGAAACATCCCAAAATGGAGGCTGTTTCTCCTAAAGAAATGATACGTGATTCACAAAAATATTTTTATGCAATTAATATGAAACGTGACGATTTTAATTTATTAGATGGAGATGAAAGCACATTATCAAGAATAAGTATTAAAGAAGCTGAAAAACATGGGTCAATACAGCATCTTGTTTCTGTTTGGGATTATCAGAATAATAGAATGGTAGATGGATTATCTGCAAAAGGATTACGAGTTGTAACATTCGCAGATGTATTAAAGTATAATTATTTCCCTTTAGCAAAAATAATAGAACAAATTTTGGAAATCGGTGAAAAAGCAATGGGAGTACCAGTTGAAATCGAGTTTGCCGTTGACCTCACAAAAGATGAAGAAAAACAAATAAAACCTACATTTTATGTTCTTCAAATCAGACCTCTTACAATTAATCTCGAAGAAATTTCCATCGACTCTGATAAAGTTGATAAAAATTCATTGCTTCTGTATACGGAAAACGGTTTAGGCAATGGTATAATAAAGAATATTTATGATGTTATTTATATAAATCCGGAAAAATTCGATAAAACCAAGACGATTTTAATGAAATCCGAAATCACTCAGCTTAATAATAAAATGAAAAAAGAAGACCTTGAGTATATTTTAATAGGTCCAGGCAGGTGGGGTTCAAGAGACCAATTCCTGGGTATCCCGGTAAAATGGGCAGATATATATAAGGCAAAAATTGTTATTGAAACAAGTCTTGAGGGTTTTATCGTAGATGCTTCTCAAGGTACTCATTTCTTTCATAATCTTGTTGCCATGGATGTCGGCTATTTAAATATTCCTTATGCTTCAAAGAAAGATTTCATTGATTGGGATTGGCTTAATAATCAAAATGTTGTTGAAAAAACAGATTATTTTATTCATATCAGAGTGGATCATCCCCTGGTGATTAAAATGGATGGAAGAAAGGGACTCGCAATCATTTCAAAGTAGGATATTAATTAGTTGGTGATATCGGATAAAATGATTATTTATTACAGAAAAATGACAGGTAAAAATTAAGTATTTGACAAATAAATTCAGAAATAGATTTTTTCCTCTAAAATTTTAAAATTCAAAAAAATAATTGGGGGAAATAACTATGAAAATGGAGGAATTCTTAAATCAAGTAGAAGAAAAAAATTACGACCAAAAGGAATTTCTTCAGGCAGTAAAAGAGGTTGTTGAATCTATCTGGTCAGTTTATGAAGCCAACCCTCGCTACGGAGAAGCTAAAATCCTGGAGAGATTAGTAGAACCGGAGCGTGTTGTGATTTTTCGTGTACCATGGGTTCGTGATAATGGTGAAGTCCAGGTAAATCGTGGTTTCCGTGTAGAATTCAACAGCGCCATTGGTCCTTACAAAGGTGGACTTCGTTTCCACCCAAGTGTGACTCTTGGCGGTCTGAAATTCCTTGGCTTTGAGCAAATATTTAAAAATAGTTTAACTACTCTGCCAATGGGTGGTGGTAAAGGCGGTTCGGATTTTGATCCCAAAGGAAAATCCGATGATGAGATTATGAGATTCTGTCAATCCTTTATGGCAGAGCTTTTCCGTCATATTGGACCGAACACTGATGTGCCGGCAGGTGATATAGGTGTTGGGGGAAGAGAAATTGGATACCTTTTTGGTATGTATAAAAAATTGAAGAATGAGTTTACAGGTGTTCTTACAGGTAAAGGTTTAAATTGGGGTGGAAGTTTAATCCGTCCTGAAGCAACAGGATTTGGTGTTGTTTATTTTGCTGAAGAAATGCTCAAGACAAAAGGAGAATCAGTTAAAGGTAAGATAGTAACAGTTTCCGGTTTTGGGAATGTTGCCTGGGGTGCTGCACAAAAAGTGAATGAATTAGGAGGAAAAGTTGTGACTCTTTCCGGACCTGATGGATACATTTATGATAAGGATGGCATAAAAGGGGATAAAGTTGAATATATGCTTGAAATGAGAGCGAGCAATAGGGATATGGTTCAGGATTATGCGGATGAATTTAATGTTCCGTTCCATCCTGAAAAAAGACCCTGGGAAGTTAAATGCGATATTGCTCTTCCTTGTGCTATTCAAAATGAACTTTTTGAAGAGGATGCAAGACAACTTGTGTCTAATGGCTGTATCTGTGTATCTGAGGGAGCCAATATGCCCTGCACTCCGGAAGCTATTACAATTTTCCAGGATAATAAACTGCTATACGCACCTGGTAAAGCAGCTAATGCTGGTGGCGTGGCAGTTTCCGGTCTGGAAATGTCTCAGAATAGTTTAAAGTTCAAATGGTCACGGGAAGAAGTAGATGAAAAACTGCACTGCATTATGAAAGCAATTCATTGCCAATGTGTTGTATATGGAAAAGAAGACGATAATGTGGATTATGTAAAAGGTGCTAATATTGCCGGCTTTTTAAAGGTTGCAGATGCAATGATTGATCAGGGTGTTGTCTAATCTTTTTAGTCTGAACTTCTCGTTACTAATCCCCGATTGGTAACGCTATTTTTAAAAATTATTTTTTATGAAATTCAATAGGAGTTAAGAAAATATGGAAATAAATAATGTTGTTGAAGTCGTGGATGAATGCATCCAAAAAAATGGTAATTCTCTGATACCTGTATTACAGGATATACAATCTCATTATAACTATCTTCCGGAAGAAATATTTGATGAAGTTTCCCAGAAAATGAACATACCCCTTATAGATGTGTATGGTGTAGCAACTTTCTATAAATCCTTCAGTCTTACGCCAAAAGGTAAGCATATCATAACTGTCTGTTTGGGAACTGCCTGCCATGTAAGAGGAGGTCAGAGAATTGCAGATAGAATTGCCAGAGAATTGGAAATTGAACCGGGAGAAACAACCCCTGATATGAACTTTACACTTGAGACAGTTAATTGCCTTGGTGCTTGTGCACTTGGTCCTGTTGTTGTAGTAAATGGAGAATATCACGGACAGATGACAATTCAAAAGTCGATTTCATTATTGAATGAATATCGAAATGAACTTGAGAGGGAAGAAGAAAATGATTCAAGTAAAAGTTAAATGTCCATATTGCGGACAAAGTTTTATGAGTGATGAAAAACTAATTGATAATCATCCAAGTGTTAAGGTCTCTATTAAATTGAAAAATAAAAGTGGCTTCTTATATTTAAGTTCGCTTTACGGAAGCTATAAAATTATCACTGAATTTGATTTACCTGTGGATGCAATTGTATTATTCTTCTGTCCGCATTGTAATGCGGATTTAAGAGGAGACCGCTTGTGTGATAAATGCAATGCTCCGATGGTTGTTTTTAAGTCCTTTACCGGCGGTTATATCCAGATTTGCACGCGTCGGGGTTGCAAAAAACATCTGGTTGAGTTTGAAAACCTGGAAGATGAACTTCTATCCTTCTACAAAGCTTATCCATTATTTTTCAGTAACATTTCTAAAAAGGAGAAGGAATGAGAAATCTTGATAACCTGCGAACTAGAATTAAAAATGAAAGGTCTTCTAATATACCTTGTATTACAATATGTAATGGAACTGGTTGCCATGCATTTGGTTCTGAAAAAGTAATCCAAGCCTTTTCAGATGAGATTAAAAAGAGGAACTTAACTGGAAAAGTAGCTATCAGAAAAACAGGATGTCATGGATTTTGTGAGCAAGGTCCGATTATAGTTATTCACCCAGAAGGTATATTCTATCCAAAAGTTAAGATTGAAGATGTGCAAGAAATTGTGTCGGATACAATTCTTAAAAAGAAACTAATAAATCGTTTACTTTATATTGATCCGAATACGGGAGAAAAGATAATATACGAAAAGGATGTTCTTTTTTATAAAAAACAGCGAAGAATCATTTTTGGAAATAATGGATTAATCGACCCACAAAATATAGATGACTATCTGGCTGTAGGAGGTTATGAAGCTTTAAGTAAAGTTCTAAACGAGATATCCCCGGAAGAAGTAATAGATATTATAAAACAGTCTGGTTTAAGAGGTAGAGGAGGGGGAGGTTTCCCTACTGGTTATAAATGGTCATTCTGTAGAAAAGCAAAAGGTGATATCAAATATATTATCTGCAATGCAGATGAAGGAGACCCTGGTGCCTATATGGATAGAAGCTTGATTGAAGGAAATCCGCACAGCGTGTTGGAAGGTATGATAATAGGTGCTTATGCTATTGGAGCAAACGAAGGATGGATTTATGTTAGAGAAGAATATCCGATTGCAGTAGAGAATATAACAATAGCAATAAATCAGGTGAAAGAAATTGGTTTGCTTGGTAAAGATATACTCGGTTCCGGGTTTGATTTTAATATAAAAATTGCTAAAGGGGCAGGAGCATTTGTTTGTGGAGAAGAAACTGCTCTTATAGCTTCTATTGAAGGTAAAAGAGGAGTTCCAAGACAAAGACCACCTTTTCCTGTACAAAAGGGACTTTATGGTAAACCGACAAATATAAATAATGTAGAAACCTGGGCTAATGTGCCGCAGATACTATCAAAAGGTGAAGAATGGTATTCAAAGATTGGAACAGAGAAAAGCAAAGGAACTAAAATTTTCTCCCTTGTAGGAAAAATTAACAATACTGGTTTGGTTGAAGTTCCAATGGGAATACCCCTTTGGGAAATCATTTATGAAATAGGTGGAGGTATTCCTAAAAATCGTAAATTTAAAGCTGTGCAAACCGGTGGTCCTTCTGGAGGATGTATCCCTACAGAATTGTTAGATTTACCTGTAGATTATGATTCGCTTACTCAAGCAGGTTCAATAATGGGCTCAGGTGGTCTGATCGTTATGGACGAAAATACCTGTATGGTGGATATTGCCAAGTATTTCCTGACCTTCCTTTTGGATGAATCCTGCGGTAAATGTCTTCCCTGTAGAAAAGGTATCCAGAAAATGCTTGAAATTGTCACGGATATAACAGATGGAAATGGCAAAGAAGAAGATCTGGTAACTCTTGAGGAATTAGCTTATGTGATTAAAGATACGTCTTTATGCGGTCTGGGGCAGACTGCGCCCAATTCAGTATTATCCACTCTCCGATATTTTAGACAGGAATATCTTGATCATATAAACAAAAAAAGATGTGAAGCAGCAGTTTGTAAAAATATTATTTCATCTCCCTGCCAACATACCTGTCCGATAGATACAGAAGCTCCTTTGTATATTGCTCTTATAGCCAGGAAAAGATATGAAGAATCTCTGGATGTTATAAAGAAAGAAAATCCTTTTGCATCTGTTGTTGCTCGTGTCTGTCATCATCCTTGTGAATCTAAATGCCGTGCAGGTGATGCTGGGGAACCCGTTGCAATCAGAGGATTGAAAAGATTTGTAACGGACTATGGATTGAAACACGGTTTATGTTTGAAAACTGATTCTGCTGTAGACAAAAATAAAGAAAAGGTGGCGATAATAGGTTCGGGTCCTGCTGGTCTTACCTGTGCATTCTACCTGGCAAAAAAAGGATATCAGGCAACTGTTTTTGAAAAATTATCTATCGTCGGTGGAATGCTAACAACGGCAATCCCTAAATTCAGATTACCAAGGGAAATCCTTAATGCGGATTTGGAATTTATAAAAAGCTCCGGTTTTGAAATTAAAACTGAAAAAGAGTTAGGAAGAGACTTTACCATACAAGAACTTTATGATCAGAATTTCAAAGCGATTTTTATTGCAACTGGAGGTCATCAATCGTGGAAACTGGGTATTCCGGGTGAAGATTCAAAAGGAGTATTATATGGTCTGGAAGTATTGAAAGATATCAATATGGATAGAGAAGTAAATATAGGTAAAAGAGTTGGAATAGTAGGTGGGGGAAATTCAGCTGTTGATGCTGCAAGAGCATTATTACGAAAGGGATTATCCGAAACGATTACTATTTATTATAGAAGAACAATTAATGAAATGCCAGCTTATCAGGAAGAAATAGATGCTGCACTTGAAGAAGGCATTGAGATAAAATTCTTAACTTCTCCTACAAAAATAATCTCTGAAAATGGAATCCTTAAAGGTTGTGAATTTGTTAAAATGGAACTGGGTGATGTGGATACATCAGGAAGGAGAAAACCAATACCTATTAAAGGGTCAGAATTTGTTGCAGAACTTGATAACTTAGTTGTTGCTATCAGTGAATATCCGGATACTTCTTTCCTTGATAAGGGAACAGAACTCCAGGTTACAGAAGGCGGTAATATTGTAGTTGATACGGAGACATTGCAGACAACACAAGAAGGCATTTTTGCTGGCGGGGATATTGTAATGGCTTCAAACACAGTTATTCAGGCTATCGCTGCTGGAAAAATAGCATCAGAATCGATTGAACAATTCCTGAAGGGTGAGGATGTGAAAAGAGTATATAAACTTAACAGACCTTCTAAATACATAGAGCCGCTTGAACTTTCTGAAGAAGAATTACAGGAAATAAGATCACAAACAATGCCACACTTATCTATTGATGAGAGAAAGTCTAATTTTGGAGAAGTTGAACTTGGATTTGACGAAGAACAGGCAGTAAAAGAAGGCAAACTATGCTTAAGATGTGACCTGGAAACTAAAGAGGGTCAACAGTTTCTGGAAGAGCTGAAAAAAGCAAAAGAGTAGCCACTAAGGCACAAAGACACTAAGGAGAAGTTATTTCAAAATAAAATTGAGGATAGGATGGATTTTAAAAATGAATTCAGTTTATTATACTTATTTTAATAAATTTGAATTAAATTTTTAACTTGGTGCCTTAGTGCC
>JAUXFF010000060.1 GCA_030620155.1 Candidatus Cloacimonadota bacterium
GCTTTAGCGGAGGAGGATTCTTTGCGAAGCCTGTCCGGCTCAGACGGATTTCTTTTGTCGGTACAAAAGAAATGAAGATCAATGCTTGCCTGCCTCTGGGTGAAAAATCTTCTTGCTATTCTTCAGAACAAAAAGAATACAATGATTTTGAAATTTTTTCGGGGGATGTCTGAAATAAAAAGTCATTATGACCAGATTGTCACAATAGTGACATTCCAGGCACAGATGGCACATTCTTTCAAATTAATAAACTTTAAAATATAAAACTATAACTTATCAATTTTATATAAATTAGATAGAATATATTCATAAAAAATTATATTAATTATTTTGGAACAATATTTGTATTAAAAAATTAAAACAGAACAAATCTATCTTTTTTTTCTTATCGGAGAAGCTATGCGAATAATAATGATTTTGTTATCTATTTTATCAGGGATTTGCCTGGAATCTATTGATTTAAACCTGCCCCCATCTGCTGCCCATAATGCCAGTTCAGGTTTATCAATTATTTTAGACAATCCTTCCTGTTCATTTATTAACCCGGCTTTTACAAATCCAGGAGTTGAAACTACAGCAGCCTATCTATTCGGTCTGAAAACTCTCCCTTATTATGGAGTTAGCACAACCATGAAATATAAATCATTTGGTTTATCTGCAGGGAATTATTATATTGCTCATTCAGTATATCAGGAAAATATCTCTTATCTATCCGTAAATTATAAAATACAAAACTTTTCCCTGGGAGTTTCCTTCAGATATCTCTATAATAAAGTGATGGATTATCACAAAGCAAGTTCAATAATCTCAGATTGTGGTTTATTGTGGAAAAATGGCAATATTTCTACTGCAGTGTCAGTAAAAAACATTTCCCAAACATCATTTTTAGAAGAATCTCTTCCGATTTTTTATATTTGGGAAAGTTGTTATAAAATAACTAAAAGGGGGGAAATAGCTGTTGGTTTAGAAAAGCAAGATGGGTTTGATTTCTGTTTTAGGATAGCCGGTAAATATATGATTTACAAAATGTTATCTATTCTCACCAGTTATCAATATGAACCGGATAGAATTGGTTTAGGGCTTATTTTTTCATTATTGAAATTCAAAATTACATACAGTATAAGAACTCACCAGTACTTAAATTTAACACATTACATTTCAATGGGTTATGTTTTCAAAAAAAATTAAATTAATCCTGTTTATACTTTTTACTGTCTTTTTCCTGGAAGCGGAAGACATTGCTGAGATCTTTTCTATTGAAGGAGAAACTTATTTTACAAATGAGATAGTTGAAAATTTAGAAGGTTTCAGGAAATCTCCTTTAAACATTAATAAGGCTTCAAGGGAAGATCTAGAGAAATTACCATGGCTTAATGAGGATGATATAAATAACATTATTAAATTGCGGAAAACAAAAAAAATCAGCGACTGGAATGACCTTAATAAAATTGGGATCAACGAGATAACCATTTCTGAACTAAAAGAATATATTATATTTAAAATCTCTGGGAAAAAATATAAATTTAACCAGGTTTCAAGAATTGAATTACAGGAAAAGAAGAAACATTTTCCTTCTACTTTGAAATATTTCCAGAAAACAATTTTTAAATATAACAAATTCGAATTTGGTTTTATTTCTCAAAAAGATGAGGGTGAAAGAAACCCTCTGGATTTCTTTTCTTACTTTGTTCAATATAAAAGTGATAATATTTTAAAAGGTGTTGTTTTGGGAAAATATGGATTGGCTTTTGGTCAGGGGATTCTATTTGCATCCAAATTAGGTACATCAAAGAGTGCAGAAGCTACATCAACTCCATTAAAGAAATTTAATCCTATAAAACCTTATAAAAGTTCTTTTGAAATGTGGGAACTTGAAGGTTCTGCAATAAATCTAGAAATAGGAAAAATAAATTTCATTCCCTTTTATTCTTCAACAAATTTAAGCGCAAACCTGGATTCTACAAAAATTACTTCCTTTAATGAAAGTGGTATTCACCTCGATGAAAGTAAAAAAGATAACGTAAACGAAAAAATATACGGAGCCGCTCTGCATTATAGTTTCAAAAATAATTCAGCAGGAATAAATTATTATCAAATTAAATTTGACCATAAATTTGCAAAACCGGATTATCATAATAAATACAATGCCTTCAGCACTTGCTTCACTTTGTTTCGAAGTTTTCAGCCAACATCAATAGAAGTTGCATATGCGGATAATAAATTTGCAGGCATTTTCGTAACCAGATGGGGTGACAATGAGTTCAGACAATTACTTCTCTTCCGACATTATGAAAAAAACTTCCCTTCCTGGCATGGAAATCCTTTTTCATCGCAAAGTAATTTTGATAATGAAACAGGTTTCTACTACGGAATTACTTTAAAACCTTTTAAAAACATAAAGATAAATTTTTATTTTGACCTATGGGATTTCCCTGAAACCCGGTATTATGAAAAAATGCCAACCATAGGGAGTGAACAGTTCCTGCAAATTGAATTTTCCGGTAATAATAATCGCTTACGTCTCTGTTTCAGGCATAAAAATAAAGAGAAATATATAAAATTACAAGATGCTGAAATCAGGGATTTTGAGAGAACTTTAATAAGATTAGACTGGTTTCAATATCTCAATTCTTTAACCCTGAAAACAAGATGTGAAATTGTTATGGAATATCTTAAAAATGAACAGCTTTATGACAAAGGAATATTAGTATATGAACAATTAAAATATCAAATAGACAGGCTGAAAATAATTGCTCAGTTAACAGTATACCACTCTGATATCCTTCTTTATATGTATGAAAGCAATATAAACGGCATAATGCAGAATTCGGTTTTTTCGGGAGATGGGACATATTCATATCTTGTTGTAAAATATGATATTACAAAAAATTTCGAATTACAATTCAAAATTTCCGATAAGTGGAATACTGATAATAATAAAAGATTTTATTTCCAGGTGCTTACTAATTTCTGATATAGTTAATGCAATAGTGAATCAGAAAAATAAAATAAATTTTAAATTTGACAAAGAAATTCATTTATAAATGCTTTGCTTTGTAATTTACGATCAAAACCTGTCTATTACTTATAGACTTTGAAAAAATAGTAAAGCGAGATTTTTTTAATTTTTTTTAATAAATTGTTAATTAGTAACCCCATCGTCCCGATGGGAATTACCCTATGTGACAAGGGCATGTGTGAAAACAGTAATCTGCCACTTTTAACCTGTGAAATCCAGCAGCTGTCGGATATTTAACAGGTCCGTGGCGGGAAAATGGAAAAATAGTAATTGAACTCAACTTGTTGATTCTATTACGAATCGAAACAATCATTGCATTAACCACCTGCTTTAGCTGGTGGCAGAAAAGAATAAAAAAAAGAAAGGAAACCGTTGAAACGGTTATGGTTTAGCATGTTGTGTTTGTGTACCACCAGCTAAAGCAGGTGGTTAATGAGAGGTAGTATTTCATTAAAAAAGGTAAGAATACTGGTCGTATTACATTACAGACAAACTCTATCTATGGAACTATTATTGTTCCCATCCCTTTTTCAGTTCCCGGTGAACTATTATAAACTTCCACAACATTATAAATTACCGCTATAAATTCTTTTGAAAATTCACCATGAAAATAACTGTGAATCAGATTTATATATTCAACAACATCTTTTTCATAATCTGTCAGGTTCGGATTGTCAGGATGAAGAAGATAGGATATTGTTTTCAATTTGAATGTCGGGATATCCATAAAAACAATTACTGAGGTAGGATCTGTCATTTGATTTAAGAATGTTTGTGTTCCCCGTTCCGGGATTGAATATAATTCCAGAGAAACTTGTTTGGTTAGATCAAATAAGGAATCCGTATGAGTATAAAAATCTATTAAAATTTCTAATTTCTTCATAAAATCATCCTCAATTGTATCTTTCAGCAATTTGATAATCTCTTTTATTTTTTCTTTTCTGGGCAGGAATCCACATCCTTTGATTGCATTATTAAGTTTAAATTTCGAATCTTCTCTTCTATAACCATAGGTCGCAATTATACCATTATGAGGTCCTGCAAGACCGGGCATTACACCATTTTTAATGTCTTCAATCGTATCAATTCTCTTTTTAACATCCCAGTTTAAAAATATTTCCGGAAATTCAACTAAAGTAAATTCCTGCCATGAACCGTGGATTTTTGCCCTGATGATATTTTCGTCAAGTCGTGTGGCATCAACAGTTTTATGAACAAAAAAATCCCCTTCCCATAATTCTTTCCCAAAAGTACCCTGGGTATCCCCTTCATTTGCTCCGGAACATCCCAAAAGTAAAACAAATCCTAAAACATATAACCAAATTCTCATGTGTTTCTCCTTTTATAAATATTTTAATATATCCTCATCCATAACCTGTGCATAAAGCTCAATATAGGGCTTTACAGGGCTAATATTTATTTTCGTAAACAGAACTTCTTCAACCTGGAAAAATCCCGCAGACTGGCTCATCTCAACTAAAATCCTGATCGGCTTATTCTCACCAGGCAGGATATTAACTTTCTGAATTACTCTGGAGGAATATTTATGAATATCACCTACTCTGGGTTTATTTATCAGCAGGGTAGTAATCCTTGCTCTTCCTTTTTCCATATCGCAACCATCCCCAACCAGAACTAATCCTGCTTCTATACTATCGACTGGCTGAGATGCCATATGTCCGAAGATCCCTTCTAAGATCAAGGAACGCAAAACAATCCTCCTAGTTATATCATCAGGATAAAATTGTTCTAAAATCCTGTTAATTATCGGAATTGCCAAATTTACGCTCATATATTCATGTTTTGCCCTAGCTACTGTCATACCGATATCATGGAGTAAAGAAGCCACTAAAACCGAAATCTTACTATCTTCTACAGTGCCGGTACCTTCTTTTTCCAGGTTAAATTTAACCCTGGAATTTACTAATAAATCGAACATTTTCAGGGCATTTAAGGCAGTTTTTCTCATATGAACAGGTCCATGGTCATTATATCCTAATCTTTTTATTGAAACAATGTTTGCATAATCATGGAGTGCCTGAATTTCGTTGTCAGAAAAGATATATTCAACAATTTCAAGAGGTTTCCCATGAAGTCTTTTTTTGATTTTTGTCTCAAGATTTACCTGCTTTGTTGATTTTTTCATTTTTCCCCCTAAACTTGTAGCTATACTGCCACAGTGGGTAATTCCCATCGGGACGATGGGGTTACTGTATCACCACTGTCTCAGTGGTTCTTTTCTTCCCATCGGGACGATGGGGATACAACACTAATTTCTTTCATAATATTTTTCACACTACTGACAATTTAATAAAGACTATTTTCTAAATTTTTTTAATCCTTTACAATTAAATTTTCTTATCAAATTTATGCAACAAAAATATTGACACTAAGAAAACTCATTTTTATTTGTCGCACGCTTTAAAAAGTATAAGGTCCAGTAACTCAGAGGTAGAGTATCTGCCTTTTAAGCAGAGAGTCGATGGTTCGATCCCATCCTGGATCACCATATTGAAGTCCCGTTCGTCTAGTGGACTAGGACTCAGGATTTTCATTCCTGCAACAGGGGTTCAATTCCCCTACGGGATACCAGTTAAAAAGAAAAGCCATCCGGCAGCTGCCGGATGGCTTTTCTTGTTTCTTTACATAAAATTTATATTTCTATTTCATCAGGACTTGTAAGCCTCTGGCTTATTTATCCGCCAGTTTTTCAAGGAGGACTTGGCCGCCATTATTTAAGGAGGATTTATCCTCCGTAGTTTTAACGTAGGAGGATCATTTTCTTGGTTGATGAATAAGTTCCCATTTGAAGTTTATATAGATATATTCCTGAACTTACAGGCTGATTGTCTCTGTTTGTTCCATTCCAGGTTACTGAGTATTCTCCAGATGGAAGAATTTCATCAACTAACGTTTTCACTTTCTGCCCTTTCAAATTGTAAATCACTAACTCGGTGTTCTCGGTGTTCCCGGCCTGCCCGGCGGAGCCTTGGCGAAGACTGGTGGTGAGATTAAATGAGATCGTGGTAGATGGACTGCGTCCGGCACCTGACGGATTGAAGGGATTAGGGAAGTTATTTCCCAGTTCTGCCGGAGCTGAAACTATATTAAGCTCAGATGTCCCAGTTGCACTTCCTGTAAGATATGCAAGATATTGTCCCATAAGTATAGCTCTTGTATAATCATTATTATTAACAAATCCACCTAAAGAAGGTGTAGAACAGATTGTTTTGTATTGACGCGATTCATGAGCTACTGCACGATTATATGCACCGGCTGAAGTAAATATATCAGTACCAGTAGATGCACTGATAGCATCTACAGAATAATTTGCATCAGTATCTGTTACAAAAGCAAATTCCATATCCCCGGTAAATGTTCCAGAAACTCCATACATTGTACTAATATTAGCAGTGACATTAGCATCATAATTACAACCAAAATAGCTGAAGAATGTTGTTGAACAGTGATTGAAACCAAAATCCGAACCTTCAATATAAAGACGACCACCATTATCAAGATAATCTATTAATATTTGTCGTTGAGGGGCTCCCACGAAGCCTGGTGGTGTGGTGCCTCAGCCTACACAATAAACACCAAGAACAACCAGAACCACATCATAATCGGATAAATCCGTGGGTAATGTCACATGGGTTTCATACTCAACATAATTTTCTTCAAGAGCTTCTTCGATATATTCTTCACAAGGATGAATTCCCTGGTTTATAATAGTAGAATAATTATCATTATCCCACACAAAAGTGTTAATGACGCTGTCCAGAACCATAACATCATCTACACATACTCCATGTCCCCAGATAGCTACACCTTCGAATGCAATATAATAAGTAGGTCCAGGATCGGGTAAAAAGATAGTTCTTTCAGTCCATTCAATAACTTCAGATGTAAAAGATTCCAGCAATATCCATTCTCCGTCGACTGATGTTTTATAATAGATGTGTAATACATCCTGACATCCTGCCCAATCATCTTGAGCATGCCAGAATTTTAGTACACTTCTGTATTCTGTATTAAGATTCAATTCCGGAGTAATCAATTTTGTTGAGTTACCGGATTCGTCATTATAAAAGAAAAATGCGTTGTAATCACCAGTGTGAGCATTCTGAGGAAATACTGAGTGTCCACCTTGGTTAGCACTCCATTCCGTAGTACCTACAATATATTCCTGAGACCAGTCTTCTGGGATACATCCACCTTCAAAACCTTCTTCTAAAACAATATCTGCAAAAAGTAAAGATGTTAAGAAGAAAGTAAAAATAATTAAAACCTTAAATTTGTTCATCATTCCTCCTATGTTTTTATATCTCTTTTTTTTCAGAACTTAATTTTATTAAATACTGTCAAGTATTATTTCAATTTATCCAAAAAAAAAATTAAAAAACTACTTAAATATACTTGAGAAAATAATCTGCTGTGTAGTAGGATAAAGATCAGTTGTGGATATATAAGCTTATGACCATTGGGATTTTTTGTTGATATCTTTATATAAAAAAGACTTATTTTTTAAATTTGAAACTATATTAAAACAGAATTTTAATATTTATCAATAAATTTAAATTAATTAGGTGTTTTTATTAATATTTTTAGTAATTTTTCCATGTTAGTGTATCTTCGTGCCCTTAACCTGCCCCGTTAGCCATGGTGTATACCGTGGTTAGCCATGGTGTATACCGCGGTTAGTTATGGTGTATACCGCGGTTGCATAACTGGTGTGACTAAAAAGTTTCCCTGGTTCATTTTTATGTTATCCAAAACTAAATTGACAGAAATATCAGTAATTATTTTATGTGAGAGTAAAAAAGGAAAGTAACATGATAAAGTATATATCACTTATTTTCATATCTTTAGTAATAATCTCCTGCCAGGATACAATCCCTGAATTCAATAAAGAGGAGGCATTTACTTTCCTGGAAGAGCAATGTAATCTTGGTCCCAGATACCCGGGTTCAGATGAAATTGTTTTGTGTAGGAATTACATAATTTCAGCCTTAAATCAATATGGGGCATCAGTCGAGGAGCAGTATTTTTCAGTTATTATTAATGATACAGAATTTGAGGGTGTTAACATCATTGCGAAGTTTTATCCCAGGATGAGTAGAAGAATTCTTCTGGGTGCTCATTATGATACTCGACCCTGGGCTGATAAAGAGGAAGATATTTCTCTTCATGATACTCCAATAATAGGAGCTAATGATGCAGCATCTGGAGTGGCTGTATTATTGGAATTAGCATCGATAATTTCAAAAAAACAACCGGAACAATTCGGAATCGACCTTGTTTTTTTTGATCTGGAAGATATGGGAACATATCAAAAAAACGAGACCTGGTGCCTTGGCTCCGAACATTTTGCTAAAAATTATACGGGGGAAAAACCTGAAAAGGCTATTATTGTAGATATGATAGGTGATAAAGACCTGGAAATTAATATGGAATATTCTTCTTACCATAATTCTCCGGCACTTGTTAACGAAATATGGGAGACCGGGAAAAATTTAGGTTTTTCCGAATTTAAACAAAGGATTGGAAATAAAATATATGATGATCATTACCCACTTATCAAAATCGGTATTAACGCAATTGATATAATTGATTTTGATTATCCTTATTGGCATACTTTAGCAGATACTCCGGACAAATGCTCTTCACAATCGTTATATATAGTTGGACAAACTTTATTAAAAATAATTTATAGCGACTAATGAGAAATTTTTTAAAAAACTTATTAACAGATGATGAAATGAAAATCCTGGGATTTTTAGTTTTTTTAGGATTACTGGGATTAGGGATTAAATTTACCGGACTTACAGCTACCAACGAATCAGAGGTTGTGGATAGTTTGAATTTTGAACAAAATTACGAAATTAAATATGATTTGAATACGGTTTCCCCAAAAGAACTCATTACAATAAAGGGAATTGGAGAGAAAAAAGCTGAAGATATTATTTCCTACAGAAAAGAATTTGGGTTTTCTTCCAAGCATGACCTTAAAAAAATCAAAGGAATCGGAGAAAGTACTTACAATAAAATTAAAGACAATTTTTACGACTTTGAATCTGATTCATTAATTGCCAACGACCAGAAAATACTTTTAAGAAAAGAAAAAAATATAACTTCAGAATCTTCTAAAATAAATATTAATTCCGCTGCTGCAGAAGATTTGATAACATTAAAAGGAATCGGACCAAAAAGGGCTGAGTTGATTTTAGAATTAAGAAAACAAATAGGTCAATTTAATAATATCGAACAACTTCTCGAAATAAAAGGAATTGGACCAAAAACATTAGAAAATATTAAAGACAGAATATACGTGGGAGAACCATAATGGAAAACAATATTACACCAACCATAACCTTAGCAAAACTTTATGAATCTCAAAATCAGCTTATTGATGCAATACAAATATATACAAAGCTGTTAGAATTAAATCCATCAGATGAAATTAAAACAAAAGTAGAGTCACTATCTAATAAAATTTATACACGAATTGTAAAAGATTATAACAGGCAAATTAATACAATATTCTCTAAATTTGAATTAAAGTATTTTAAAATTTTACCCAATAAAGAATTATCACCTTCATCAGAGACTACTGAAATAGAAAAAGAAAATGACATCCCTAAAGAGACAAAAAAAAGAAAAAAAACCAGAAAGTCTGATGAAGATTTAAAAGCTAAAAATACCGAAAGCGAATCAGAAGATATAGAAAAAATCACTCCGGCTTCATTTCATTACGCCGAGACAGGTCCGGCTTCTCCGGCATCCGTCAAAAGTCGGAGTAAACACTACCAGATACGCCCAGACAGGACGCCGGGACTAAAGAGAGAAAAAGAAAAAAAAGAATCTATTAGTAAAGAACCAGTTTTACATAATGAAATTCAAGAAATAATAAATGGAAAGTATTCACAAGTGGAAAAAGTTGAAACCCTCACGCAAAAAGAAGAAGTACAAAAAGATATTGGAGAAAAACAAGAATCTACCGAGAAAAAACCAGTTTTAGCAGAAGATATTGTAAAAAAATCAGATAAAGTAAAAAAACAACCCGAAGAAAGCAAAGAAGAACAAATTCAAAATGAGAGCCAAGAAACTGCTGTTGTGGAGCAAGTTATCGAGAAAGATGTTGAAGATGAAAAAAAGAAAAGTAATGATATTAAAGCAGTTCTTAAAGAACTTAATGAAATAAAAGAAACTATTTCAAAAGATAGGGAAATCTTTTTTACTAAGATGTATGAGATTGATAAAAAACTTAAGGAAATCGAGATTGACGAAATTAAAGAAGTAATCAATTTAGATAAGAAATCAGATGAAAAAGAAAAAGATAAATAGATTATGCGTTAAATGCCTAAACAAATGTAAACAACCTGAAGAAACGATTTTATTAGGCTGCCCCAACTATGAATTTAAACCGCAACAACTGGAAATTGTTTTCAAATATCCTAAGAAGAAAAAATGAGAATTATTACCGGAAAATTTAAAAAAGCAAACCTCTATGCTGTAACCGGGAATAAAACAAGACCTACAACAGACTTCCTGAAAGAGGTCATCTTCTCAGTTATCCCTGATTGTTATCAAAAAAAAACATTAGACCTTTATGCGGGAAGTGGTTCTTTAGGTCTGGAAGCATTGAGTAGAGGAGCTTCTCTATCTATCTTTGTTGATTATTCGGAAAAGGCAATAAAAACTATCCGACAAAATATTATTAAATTGAAATGTGAAAATGATTGCAAAATTTATAAAAAACGGGTAAGTGCTTTCATAAAAACGGAACCGGAAAAGTACGACTTGATATTTATGGATCCACCTTATAATAAAAACCTGATTAATCCAACAATTGAATTGGTCTTCCAAAATAATTTAATAGATAAAAACGGGATAATAATAGTCGAGCATTCAAGAAATGAGTATATTTCAGATTTTTGGAAAGAACTGATAATATATAATAAAATCTATGGAGAGAGCGCTGTCACTATCCTGGATTCTCATAATTACAAAGGATTATCTAATAATGAAACTTTATAATTCACTAACAAATAAAAAAGAAGAATTCAAATCTATCGTTCCTGGAAAGGTTACAATGTATAACTGCGGACCAACCGTTTACGGGTATCAATCTATAGGAAATTACCGTTCATTCCTGATTGCTGATTTATTAAAAAGATATCTTACTTATAAAGGTTATGAAGTGGAACAGGTAATGAACATAACAGATGTAGGTCATCTCACTGATGACAGTGATGCTGGTGAAGATAAACTTGAAAAGAAAGCTAAAGAAGAAAATAAAGATCCCTGGGAAATAGCCAGATTTTTTGAAAAATCTTTTTTTAATGATGTTGAAAAGTTAAAAATCAACAAAGCTTTTAAATACCCCAGAGCAACTGAGCATATAGAAGATATGATAAAATTGATTAGTATTCTTCTTGATAAAGGTATAGCTTATATCGCTAATAAATCAGTTTATTTTGACCTGTCAAAATTTCCTGATTATGGAAAATTATCAGGTAATTCCCTCGAAGACCTGATAGCTGGAAAAAGAGTAGAAGTATTGGAAGAAAAAAAGAACCCTTATGATTTTGCCCTATGGATCCATAATCCAGACCATATTATGCAGTGGAAAACTCCTTGGGGAAAGGGTTACCCTGGCTGGCATCTGGAATGTTCCGTAATGGCTTTGAAATATCTGGGTGAGACTATTGATATTCATACTGGTGGAGAAGATAATAAATTCCCTCATCATGAATGCGAGATAGCACAATCCGAATCCGCTACCGGGAAAAAATTCGTGAATTACTGGCTGCATGTAAAACACCTGCTAGTTGATAATAATAAAATGAGCAAATCCCTTGGAAACATATATTCGGTATCTGATATTGAAGAAAAAGGTTATCCTTTAGAAGCTCTCAGATACTACCTGATGTCCGGTCACTACCGTCAAAATCTAAATTTTACTTTTGAAGGTTTGAAAGCTGCTGAAAAAGCTGTTTTAAAATTACAAAACTTTATAAATACTTTGAAAGAAACCGATAATGAACATATAGATATTTATTATCTAGTTGAAAAAGCAAAAAAAGATTTCGAAAAGTTTATGGATGATGACTTGAATGTGTCAGGTGCTAAGGCGGTAATCTTTAATTTTATGAAAGATATAAATACTCAAATAGCTAACAGGAAAATCAGCAAGAAGAATGCTAAGGATATTCTCGAATTCATGAACAAAATCAATGTAGTTTTCGAAGTTTTGGATTTTGAATACAAAAAATCCCAAGGAATTGAAACTGAGCTGATAGAATTGTTAATAAATTACCGTTTAAAACTTAAAAAAGAAAAGAACTGGGAATTAGCTGATAAAATCAGAGATGACCTGAAAAAATTAGGAATAAATTTGAAGGATACTCCTAAGGGAACCGTTTGGGATATTGAAAAATAGAAGATAGAACATTTCAGATTAGTAAAAAAAAATATAGACTCAATTTTTTTTAATAAAACGTCTATCTCATTACAATTATATGATTGTAAGTCAACAAAAAGTAATATCAAGTCGTAACTAAAAATTATGTAAAACAATAATACAAAAAAAATTACAATTAAAGTTAATAAAATCATTGACATATATCCACAAAAAAAAAATTTTGTTTAGTCTTTGCTATAAGCTCATTAAATCTGTATATTGTGGGAAAAATCGTCAGTAAAAATGAGGGAATTTTTATCTTTTTTTATGAATTAAATTTAGCCGACATGGCTCAACGGTAGAGCACTCGACTTGTAATCGAGCGGTTGTGGGTTCGATTCCTACTGTCGGCACCACTACGGAGGGGTTCCCGAGTGGCCAAAGGGAACAGACTGTAAATCTGTCGGCGGATGCCTTCGGAGGTTCGAATCCTCCCCCCTCCACCATTTTTTTACTGCGGGGGTAGCTCAATTGGAAGAGCATTAGCCTTCCAAGCTAAGGGTCGCGGGTTCGAGCCCCGTTCCCCGCTCCATTTTCTGCTCATGTAGCTCAGTCGGTAGAGCACATCCTTGGTAAGGATGAGGTCACCGGTTCAAGTCCGGTCATGAGCCCCACTATCAAAATTTAAAAAATATTTAGGAGGAATAATGGCTAAGGAGAAATTTATAAGAAACAAGCCGCATGTAAATATTGGTACTATAGGTCATGTAGACCATGGTAAGACCACACTTACAGCAGCGATAACATTGTA
>JAUXFF010000176.1 GCA_030620155.1 Candidatus Cloacimonadota bacterium
AAATCACTGAATGCTGACCCGCTGGAAGCTGAGATGCTGAATTGCTGAGAAGCTGTTTTACTTTCTGTCCTTTTATATTATAAATTAAAATCTCTGCGTTCTCAGCGTCCTCTGCGGTGAGATTAAATGAGATAGTTGTTTCCGGATTGAAAGGGTTCGGATAATTATTCTTCAACTCCGCTTTACAGACGGGTTGTACGATGTTTTCATCTGAACTGACAGAACCGGAATATGCCTGAGTTGGATTACTGAATGAACTTTCACCTTCCGTATAAAGTGCAGTTACAACATAATAATAAATTTCGTATGATAGTCCTGTATCGAGATAGAATATTTCATTAGTGTTTGTCAGCAATTCGTAAGGAATATTCGGATTATTTCTTCTATAAATGTTGTAACTTAACGGTAAAGTTGAAGGTTGTTCCCAGTTCAATTCAATTTCATTGATATTGATGTTTTCCGCATAAAGATTAGCTGGGGGTTCGAGAAAAACATTTGGTTCAACAATGGAAATATCATCGATATACCATCCTTCTTCTGTTACTGCTCCATCCGAACCGAAAACAAAACGAAATTTAACTGTTCCATCATAATCCTCAAGATCAAAGAATGTTCTTTCCCAGTCAATTGAACCTGAGAATACTTGTGTATCGCTGGCAAATGGAGGATTATTATCTCCTCTTGTCAGAAATGGATAACCTCCTTCCGGGAATATCTGTGACCATTGACTGTTATGAAAAATCTCAACCAGACCGCCATCATAACAATAGCCCGGATAATTATTACTTGTTTCTGCAGACATCCACTGATAAAATGTTAGATAAGTATCGTCTGTTAACTCTATATCAGGTGTTTCAAGAGCACACAAGAGATTATTATTATAAGAACCTGTTCCTATACTTCCCATCTTCCAGGAATGCACATCAGAATAACATCTGAGCGTTGATTGATGCCATTGGTCGTCTCCCCCGTTCAAGGCGGAATGTGTCCAATCATTGATGCCATATTCCACATTATCATGAAATCCTACATTCACATCAAGCTGGAGAATATTGTAATACCCTAATTGCTCATTTAACAAAAGGTTTAATCTCAAATTATGAATAGCAGGGCAATCTGCTGAAACAGTGAAGGTAAATATATCATCAAAACCGGAAACCTCACCTGTTGCCAGGCTCGAGATTTGGGAATTATTATTATTGAGCGTGATAAAAACATCATCGGAATAAAGCAGACCTGTGATATTTTCAGCTAAACCTTCCCCATTATTAATAAGATTAATCTGCAAGGAACCGGATTCTCCAGGTTCCAGGCATCCATTTCCATTCCCATCTTCAATCACAAAATTAGCAATTCCCAGGATCGGTGCATAAGATGTGATGAAAAAATCATATTCCCAGGTATCGGTGCTCGAATTTATCACAAGATTAAATACCAATTGTTCATTATCCGGACAGAAAGGTTCTATCTGAATCTGGAATGGTATAAGTCCGTATTCTATAGAGTCGGAAAGGATATTATTATAATCGGAAAAATCATTTATAATCGTAACATACTGGTTTATTGAAGAAATAGTTGCATCAATATCTGTAGCTTCTTCAGAACCTACATTTCTTAATCCCACCAGAAATGAGATTTCCTCACCGTGCTCTACAATGCTGTTCCCGTTTCCTGCAGAATCATCAATTATATAATCATTATACAGGATATAACAACCTCCCGGTGGAATAACAGTAACATCATCATAAATTGTTCCTGTATTGAAAGCTGTTACAACCATTTTGGCATCCCCTGCAATCAAAGCATGAGAAATTGTCACGTTTCCGAATTCATCTGTCACACCGGGAAAATAATTTCCATCCTGAGATAAACAAACCAAAGCACCTTGAACAGGAGCACCGTTTGATGTAACAGTGGTTGTGAAATCAAGGCCCATTAATATTACTTCATTAGATAGAACCAATTCAGATGGAGGAGCCGTTCTCATATCCAGGACAGCATCACCGAAAACGTGCCAGGTTTGCAACATTGGCTGACCACCACCATATTCTTCAACTGTCATCAGGATGGAAGCGTTGAAACATGCCGAACCAAAGGTCTTCTTTTGTACATCCGTGCTAATACCATTCTGTCCCGGATGTAAGCTGTAATCATAACCTCCAATCAGAAGGTCATTAAAATAATCCTGTCCTCTCATGGGAGGGTTCCACGATTGGTTTATGGTGGAAGCATACATACCCACAGCACCACCGCCATCTTTCTTTAGCCAGGCTTCGGCAAAACATTCGGTCGAATGAAAAGCTCCATTAACGCAAGCAACCGAAATGATGAATGGAAGCATATTTCCATTTGTAAGATTGGCAACATGACTATTACTGAAACCGGAAGAACCCCAGGAAGTTGCTGAACCATGACCACAATAATTAATAATACTTGTTCCTGCATTTAAAGCATTGGCAACCATGGTAGTGTTTGCTGATGGATCATAAATAGGTGTGTGAGATTCATAAGTAAATGGATCTAATTTATCATCCCAAATCACCTGAATATGTACATTATCATTTTCACCATCATCACCAGGTCCCTGATTGGAGGCAATACCTGTTGCAGCTTCATACCAGGTTTCTCCTATTTCCGGGTCCCTTTCGTAGGTAATTGTCTTGTCTACTTGCGTTGTTACATGAGTGGTATTATTTGCAGAGAATCTGCCCACGATCAGATCAGGATATGCATCACCACCAACCACGCAACCCAGGTTCGGATCTGTTGGTGCACCACCGGAAGTTGGACCTTGAATATCTGCCCAATCTCCGACGAGCTGAACATATAGAATATCATTATGGGTATTATACTGGGTGCTGACCAGGTTTACAACATTAGTTCCGGTGGCTACGTCTTCTTCATAAACTGTGTATCCTTTTTCTCTTTTCCATTGGATGTAAGGTGCAATTGCATCAACATCACGAGGAGTTCTGATAACGAGAATCGAACCGAAATCTCCGATTTCATGCTCAAAGCGGGAAACATCATAATTGATAAATATGGTTCGATAAATCGAATCCATTCCAAGAACAATTTTCCTGTAGGAAACCGTTATCGGGTTTATCGGAGTAGTATCGTTTTCAATTAATTTTACTGTTACATTTGTATGAACTCTTAGAATGCTTCTGGCAGCATTATATTGAAAAGGATAAACATAAACATTTGTACCGCGAATATCCCTCAAAATAAAGGGTTCTGTTGCCTGAGCAATATCACCCGGATAAAATTCATCCACAATCGATTCATCATCTATTTTATAAGGAATCAAGGCAGGATTCTGATTACGATAGATCGTTCCTCTGGAAGGCAAAAGCGGATAATCAAGCTGGTAATCCACATAATCGGTTGAAGTGATTTCCAGCGAAACATTTCTATCGTCGGAAAGCTGAACTGAAGCGTGAATGAAAGGCAATTCCGCAAAACCTTTTTTGGTTGTGACCACACTTCCTTCAAATTCAATCTGAGAATACGTCACTCCGTTTTTCATTATTTCGGTAATCCTAAAATCTTCGAGAACAAAATCAAGTTTCATTTCAGAATTGCTGATTTGATTGAAAACTACTTCATACCCTTGAAATGCAAATAAAACTGTTGAAATGAATAACAATCCAATAAAAAATAAAAATCTTAAATTCTTCATTTTTCGTCTCCTATCTATTTTTTTTATAAATATCTTTTCCTGATAAAACGGGATAAATCATAGATTTTAACATCTTTTTCATAATAACCTCTAAGGTTTCATTCAGTCATACTCTAAAAGAATAAGCAAATCAATGACAATAGGTGATAGACAAAAATAATAATCTTAATACATGCAGAAAAATCAATTTCAAAAAAATATCAAAAAAGAATATCACTCACTTTTTCGAATAGAATTTTTTATCTATTTCAATGTTAACAAATCTCCAGATTCAATAAATATGTGTCAAATATTTTATGTGTTCAAGATTGCCTGTATAATAAACGCTCCGAAAGCTCGGAGCGTCAACAGAAAATTCATTAGGACAGCTCCAGATTTTCCTTTTAGAACATAAACTGTAATCATGTGCTTTACTCTTTATAATTTTTTTTATCAAACAAAAAAGCCGCTTCATTAGCGGCTTTTATCTGGCTTGCCAGGGTGTAGTCCCGAAAGCATTCGGGACGAAGCCGGATTTTTTTTAACCTTCGCAACGGTCGAAGAACCTTGCGAACGGTTATCGCATTTCACCGTTCCGAAGGTCTTACATGTTCAACCGTTCGGAAGGTGAAGATTTATTTACATTAGTGCCAAATGTCCCCTCAGATTGTTAAAAATAATTTCGAAAGAAGAGAAAACAAAATAAAAGTCTTCCCTTCCTTCGATTTCTTTGTGCAATCTTAAAATTATTTC
>JAUXFF010000058.1 GCA_030620155.1 Candidatus Cloacimonadota bacterium
AGAGGTACAGGTTGCCTTTAATGGACTTGAAGTTACCTTTACAGCAACTCTGAACTGGTTCGGCACAGAGAATTTGACGTTCACAGTGTATGATAATGCAGACAGAGCCATAGCATCAGATAATGTGGATGTGATCGTAACACCTGTTAATGATCCTCCGATACTTGATATAACGGGCACCTTTGAAGCAGATGAAGACCTGCCGTCCCAGGTATATGATTTCAGTGGTTTTTGCAGCCAGACCTGGGGAGAGACAGATGTACTGACCCTGACAGCAGACAACTCAGCTCATATAGATGTGAATATCAATGATTTTGATGTTGTATTCCAGTCCAGTATGCAGGATTGGTTTGGCACAGAGGATATTGTATTCTATCTGAATGATAATATAGCGAGGTTAATGGTAGCAGATACTATCCAGGTAACAGTCAATCCGCTTAATGATCCTCCGATATTGGTTATAACAGATACATTTGAAGCTCTGGAAGATGAGCCATCAGAGGTTTATGATTTCAGTATATACTGCAGCCAGGCCTGGGGAGAGAATGATTCATTATCCCTGACAGCACAGAACTCAGACCATATTGACGCGACCTTTGTAGAAATTGATAGAACAGAAGGTGAATTTTATGTAGTATTCGAGTCCAATACCCTGAACTGGAACGGCACAGAAGACCTGCTCTTCACTTTAAGTGACAATGTAAGCAGAGCAATAGATACAGACATAGCCACAGTAACGATAATTCCGGTTAATGATGCACCGGTACTGGCATTTATAGATGATGTGGAAATGGATGAAGATACGACCCATGATATACCTGTGAGTGTCACAGATGTAGATAATACACAGGAAGAACTGACCTTCTCAGCTATAGTATATACAGGGCAGCTTACAACTACAGTGGATAATGTAACTGATATTGTAACCCTGATCCCTGATCCTGACTGGTATGGTGAGGGTACAGTGCTGATCAAGGTATTCGATGGTGGGACATATGACTGGCAGATGATCAACGTAACAGTGTTCAATGTCAATGATGCACCAGTAATAGAGCTACCCGATTTCTTCACATTTGAAGAGGATACAAGTCTGGAAGTAGATTTTGATGAATATATTTATGATGTTGATGGTTATGATGAGATCACCCTTGAAGCAGCAGATAACATTAATATCACAGTTGATATTGTTGGACTTGTAGTCACCTTTGGGGCAGCAGAGAACTGGAATGGTTCCGAGTTCATAACCTTTACAGTAGATGATAATATAGCCAGGTCAGGTGATGACAAGACAATTTCCATCAGCTTTAATACAGGGGCAAGAGCCACATCTGATGATGTTGTTGAAGTGATCGTAACCCCTGTGAATGATGCTCCGTTCGTAGCAGAACCTCTGGTAGATTTTGATTTTGATGAGGATACGGTTGATACCTCCATAGACCTGAACACAGTATTCGATGATGTAGATATTCCTTACGGAGATGTACTGACTTTCAGTGTAACAGGAGATAATCATCTGACTGTAGATATTGTTGCAGGAGCAGTGACCCTGACCCCTGAACCTGACTGGAATGGTCTTCAAATACTTACGTTCACAGCAACGGATCTTGCCGGAGCAACAGCAGAGGATGAAGTTGCTGTTATTGTAAATCCTGTTAATGATGCTCCGACAATAGATCTGCCGGATGAATTTTCCTTCTATGAAGGTGGCAGCCTGATTCGTAATTTTGGATTATTCGTGAATGATATTGATGGAGATGAACTCAGCTTGTCCGTAAGCGGTGATATGGATATCACAGTTGAAATAGAAGGTTTAACAGTCACCTTCTCCACAGAAGATCCATATTATTATGGTGAAGAAGAAATGACCTTTACCGTAGATGATGGTGTAGGAGGACGAGATACAGCATCAGATACTTGTACAGTGATCGTATACTATGTGAATGATCCGCCGGAATATATAGGACCAACAGTGGTATCAGTTCTGGAAGATTTTGTTTCCTACACAATAGGGAATTTGAATGATATGTTTACCGATTCTGATCCACCTGAATATACAGATATGACCTTTGCTATCACGGAATTCAATCCTGAGACCATCAATGCTTACATAGACGTAGATGATAATTTGATCATAGAATCCGTATTGAATGTATTCGGTAATACCTACCTGGGCATTGAAGCGACAGATAATGATTCCTACGGGACCAGAGAATCCATGTCCACAATTCATGAGATAGAGATAGAGATCATACCGGACAATGATGCGCCTGAACTTATAAATTTACCGGAATTAATTGAGATGGGTGCCAACAGTATCTATTACTTGAACCTGGATGATAACTTTATTGATGTAGATGATCCTAATCCTGATATGGTAGTAATATCACCTCCGGGCTTTATCCTGGTAACCCCGCTTCCCGGTTATGATTACCGTTTCGTACTGGATGCAACCGGTATGGCAGATATCCAGGATGAACTAACAGTAATAATAGATGATGGTCATCGCGCTTCAGACCAGGGCACTATTCCAGTAATAGTATCAGAATCCGAAGCTCCCTACATAACATATTTTATTCCTAACCAGCTCTTTGATGAGGATTTTGAATTAACCGAGATAGTAGATCTTGATAATTGTTTTGAAGATCCTGAAGGTGAACCTGTAGAATACAGTGTAGAAGTACTCACCGAGGAAGGAGGAGAACCTGTATTCGATGCTCAGATAGATGAAGAGAATGTTCTTTTCTTAGGCAGTAATATAGAGAACTGGTTTGGTGAGGGTTATATTGAGGTTATCTGTAGCGAAGTTGAGACTCGCATAAGCGTCAGCCAGACGGTTCAGGTAGATGTAGCACCTGTGAATGATCCACCTTATGTGCTCCAGGAAATAGCTGACTTAATACTGGATGAGGATTTTGATCCGTATCTGGTAGCTGACCTGTATGATATTTTTGGCGATGTAGATGATGAGGAACTTGATTTTGATATGACCTTTGACGATACTAAACTCTCAGCAGTCATAACAGGTTCTGAACTGTGGCTGGAATCATTAGAGGATGTATATGGATTTACCCATATAACGGTTTCAGCAGATGATGGTCATAGCCGTGTTGAAGTGGAAACCGGCTTTAATGTAACTATCAATTCGGTATTTGATGATCCGACCTTCCTTCCTGAACTTGAAGGCATGATCTTCGATGTGAGTATGGAAGGTGAGATGATAGATTTTACACCTTATATCAATACTCATCTCCAACAGAACTCAGTGCCTATGGCCTTCTCTCTGATAGGACCTGTTCCTTATTATGAAGTGACCAATTCAGGGATAAATATTTACGGACTGGAGGTTCTACCGATTGGTTATCAATGGGCATATCCTGATCAAGACTGTCTGCTTCTGCTGGAAGGAGGAGATGAGGCAACAATAACCTTCAGAACTAATGGTTCACCATATATAGTTATGGAGATTCCTGATGTAGTAGAATGGTGGGGAGACTTCCCGTATCCTGGTTCTCGTGGAACCCGTAACTGGACAACTAATGATCTTGATGATTACTTTGCAGATCCTGAAGGAAATGAATTGTTCTACGAAGCTGTGTTTGACGACGATTTGATAATTGTAGCGATAGATGGCAATAACTGTATCACGCTCGATGTAGTTCCTGGACCTCCATATGGTTGTACTACAGATGTAACGGTAATTGCCTATGATGAGTTAATACGAGGATCAGCCAGCCAGACTTTCAATGTAACCGTAGAATATGATCCTCCAAGAGGAAATGAAGATACACCTACCTACATCACAGAACTTGGTCACAACTTCCCGAATCCGTTCAATCCTTCCACAACGATCTACTTCTCCTTGAAAGAAGCATCACAGGTCAGAATAGATATTTACAACATCAAGGGTCAACATGTAAGGAGTCTGTTAGATGAAGAGCGAGATGCAGGAGAACATCATGTAGTATGGTATGGTAAAGATGAATCGCAACGATCAGTACCTTCCGGAGTCTTTTATTACAGGATGAGAAGCGAAGATTACTCCGGTACAAAGAAAATGGTGATCATGAAATAAAATCATATAGTGACCTTCGGAATGTCCGGCAGCTGCCGGATTCCGAATGGTTTAAAAGCTAGGGGATATTTGACACTAATGTAAATAAAACCCTGAAATCAGGAAAAAAACTACAATATAAGCCACTCCGGAACTCTGGAGTGGCTTATTGTTTTCACGTAATTCGACCTGTAAATGCCTATTAACCCCATTTAGTAATTCTTTATGTTAAGTAAGATGGAACAGTGATTTATTTTGTATTTACGTTATAAAACTTTTGTAACGAGTAAAAAATTGTATTTTAAAATTAATAATTCAACAGAATATATTTTATTTCAAATTCTTTTTTAAATAATCTACCCAATCTTCAAATCCTTCGATGGTTTTAGCTGAAAGTTCAATAACTTCCATCTGAGGATTAACCTGTTTAATGTTTTCTTTTATTTTTTCAATACTGATATCGAGATAAGGGACAAGATCTGTTTTGGAAATTATACAAAGCTGTGAATTCCTGAAAGCCAGAGGATATTTGAGAGGTTTGTCTTCACCTTCAGTTACGCTGAGAACTACTGTATTAATATGAGCACCTACATCAAATTCAGCAGGACAGACAAGATTCCCGATATTTTCCACGAATAATATTTCAATTCCCTCAAGATCGATTTCCTCGATTGCAGATTTGATCCAACCTGACTCCAGGTGACAGTCTCCACCGAAAGGACCTGTATTTATCTGAAAGCTGTTGATACCTGCTTTTGATACTCTCTCCGCATCGAGAGTAGTTTGGATATCACCTTCAATAACAAAGATATTTTTCCCGAAATTTTCTGCAGTTTTTTCAAGGATGGTAGTCTTACCCGAACCCGGAGAACTCATCAGGTTTATATATAAAATTCCCTTTTCTTCCAAATACTTTCGCAATTCATCTGCAATTCTGTCATTAATATTCAAGATCTTTTTCATTACTTTGATTTCTTTTATATCCATCTATCTCTCCTTTATCAACCCTCACCCAGACCCTCTCCCTATCTAGGGCGAGGGATATATTCTGGTGAAGTAATATAATTTTCTTACTAATTCTCTTGTGTCTCTTTTGTCAAGGGGAGACCTGCCTTCGTAAAAGTTACAGCAGGGCAAGCAAAGTCACTAAGATACAAAGAATGTACCAATTCCCTTTTTTATATTATTTCCTTTTCTATCATTTAACCGTTCCGAAGGTTAAGAGAAGCATGAAGTACAATAACCCACGGTATGCACCATGGCAGGCGTTCGGAAGGTTTTTCGATGCTATTTTTCCTTTTATTTAGCCACTAAGGACGCTAAGTTTCACTAATTATTTAATACTACAAAGTCACAAAGTTTTTTGTAAAGGTAATTTATTTATTCTCATTTTCCTTTATTTCTTTTTTCTTTGATCCCGCCAAAAAGAGGGCGGGTAAACTTTATTCTTTTTCAGTGTCTTCAGTGTTTTTGGTGTTAGATTTTAGCGTTCCCTTCGCCTGCCCCGTAAGGAGGAACGACTGTATCGGGGTGTTCTTCGCGGCTTTCTTTACAGTCCCAGGAACTGTATTCCCAATCCACTGAATAAAATTATCGCTCCGGCAAGAGCGTGGGAATATTTTTCCATCTTTTTCATAGGAATTAATTTTATTCCGGTTGAGGTAACAAAAACTATAATCATCATTGTAGTAATAGTAACTGTTGCAAAGATCAATGTGATCAGTATCAAACCACCAATATTATTTTTTGCTGCCGGATACATCAAAATAGGAATTAACGGTTCACAGGGACCAAGAACAAAGATCGTGAAAAGTATCCAGGGCGTTATTGATTTGTTTTTGTTTTCGTGTGCATGAGAATGATCTTTAATGTGAGCATGTTCGTGTTCGTGTGATGTACCATCCTCGTGAATATGTAAATGTGTATGCGGTTTATTGCGGATCGCTTTTCGCAAACCCCAGATAAAATAGACCATTCCGAAGGCAATGAAAGCCCAGGCTGCCAGGTTGCCCCGGAAAGATTCAAAAAACTCGATCTTAGTTATAGCAATTCCTATCGAAACTCCAATTATTCCCAGAACTACCGAGCTACCCACATGCCCCAGTCCACATAAAAAAGTTATCAGCATAGTTTTGGGAGTTGACCAGTTCCTTGCTTTGGACATCATGATGAACGGCAGGTAATGATCAGGTCCGAACAACGTATGAAAAAAGCCGATCGATGCGGCCGTGATCGCTAAAAGAGTGATTTCATTACTCATCTGTTAATTTCTTTCCTTTTTATTTTTCTGTCTCTCTAAACATGGGATGCAAACAGTTTTTCCATCAAGCATCCGGGTTTTACTTTCAACTACCGATTCTTCGCAGATCTCGCACAAAACAGTATCGAAAATGAGAGAATATTCCGGCTCAGGTATATTAATCTCTTCAATTTGAACAATATCCTTTTCGGGAACTGTAAGTATCAGATTTATTCTTTCTTCCCTGGAAATTTGTAGATCAGAAAGCTTTGTTCTGAACTGAGCAATTCTGCTGATACGAACCGCTTTTTCCGAAGCTCGATGATAAAATGTATAAACCATCTTTCCATAGTCTTTAAAGATCAGGTTTCCTTTGCCGAATGTGCAGCCTGAAAGAAATTGAACAGCATCAACTCCGCAGGCATCATTTTCTACAATGGCAACCATTTCTTCGTCTTCTGCTCTCTCAGAAGAAAAATGATCCAGAGCTGCTTTTGTCATGCGATAACCCATTGCCAGACCCGGACAACTGTGTCCGTGGAATCGAACTGCTTCGTTGTAGGATTTCATGTTAACTCACTCTTATTTTTTCGAGTCGTAAGGAATAAAATGACCCCAATGAAATAGAAAAATGATTTCATGGGGCGAGCGACGACTCGAGGTAAGCAGAGAAGGGAGATTGTATTGAACTCACCCTGCTGTCCCTCTCTTCAATAGAATAGAGGGAACATAAGAAAAGCAGGGAGATACGCAAGGTTACACCTCTTTGCCGGTGGTTGCCAGGCTGAGCGATGCATGTTTCACACCTTTGGCGGATTTCAGTTTATTTGCCAGTTCTTCCAGTTTGTGCGGCTTACCTTTTACTACCACTATTTCAAAACAGTTGTCGTGATCAAGGTGAATATGCTGGGATGAAATTATGTATTTATGATAATCGTGCTGGATGTTGGTTAGGTTATTTACCAGGTCTCTTTTATGATGGTCGAAAACCATGATAATGGCGCCAGCAACTTCTTTATCTTCCGTCCATTCCTGCCGGATGAGTTTATCTCTTATGAGGTCTGCAATGGCATTGGACCGGTTGGCGTAATTCTCTTTTTTGATGTGTTTATCGAACTTCTGCAGAAGCACTTTTTCCAGCGAAACACCAAACCTTATTAATTCGGACATAGCATCTCCTTCGTGTTACGAATGGCAGGAAAGTGTTACGAGGATTGGTGTCAATTTAAAAAAGTTTTAGCCACGAATTGCACGAACAAGACACCAAAAGGGCGATTTGTTTGGTTTTATTTAGAGCTGGTTTATTCCGGCAGTTGCCGGATGAACCGAAATGTTTGGTTCAGGATTGCAAACCAGCCAAAAGGTGATAAACCAGCAAAATTACGGATAATAATTCTAAACTCCCACTTCACTTCGAGTCAAGTCTTGCTATTTGTGATAACTAAAATTTCCATTAATGAATTTGTGAAGAATACTGGAAATAAATGTTTGGTATGGCAATCCCTCCTGAACTGCTTTTCTTTGCAATTCTCTAAGGTCTCTTTCAGAAATTCTAATGTTCACTCTTTTTTCTTTTCGCATTGTTGTTCGAGCATAATTCTTCAAATCAGATTTTCGTTCTTCTAAATTATTGACAGATTTCCATTCTCCCCGATTAAAGGATTTTAACAAATCTCGTTCTTCTTTATTAATTTTATCAATCATTTTTTTACCTCCAAATACTGTTTTGTAGCTTTTCTACTCGGAATTATTGTTTTTATGAATATCTCATTTTCAGTTTCGATATACGGAACTAAACAAGCATAACCTTCAATATTAATTACCATTATTCTTTGATCAGGATATTTAGCCCGATCCGGATGTTCCAAATCATCTAAAAGACAATCATTTTCCAAATAAAATAAAATATCCTCAAAACAAATTCCCCGGTTTTGTTTAAGCCAGATATTTTTATCATTATTCCAATTAAATAATTTCATATAACAAATTTATTACATTGTGTGCATTTTGGCAACAAATATTTTTTTAGATTTCGGATTTGCTCCGATCCGGCAGTTGCCGGATGGGGTGAGAACGAGATCCAGTTGGTTCCCCGCAATTCTAGACTCACGCTATGCTGTGAGTCAAGTCTTGCTGTTATCTTCCACGATCTTTATTTCATCATCCGTTAAACTATAAAGTTCATAAACCATTTGGTCGATTTCGTTATTAGTTTTAATTGAAATGTACATTTGAAAAGTCAATGTTGAATCTTATTTGTCAAATATTTTTTCAAGTCTCCTGAAAAATTTATTCCTGACCTTTTCTAAATGTAATGCTTCTTGAAAATTTATGATAATCTTATCTTTTGTTTTATATCTTTCCGGTTCTACCTGTAATGCGTAAGAGTTAACCTGTCTTTGCCAGAACCAGTTCGCACATCCGAACTGCACATAATACGGGTCAAATGTTGGGATTTTTCTTAGTACCTTTAGTAATGTTCTTCCCTGTTTGTTATTCCGGATGCATAATGCAATGTATGCAATTCTGTATTCAACATTGGAGATACTGTCCGAATTGGGTAAAAGCTCAATATTCTTTGGTTTTTTCTGATTATCATACAAAAAATGACCATAACAACTTTGAAGTGTGAAGCAGTATGGAAGATATGAAAAATCTTTGATTATTTCTTTTATGGGTGCATCGATAGTATTAATATCAAGTTGATTAAGCGATTTTTCTCTTTGCTGGTGAAAGTATGGATTCTTTACCAAATGTTTGAATTTTGTGAAGGTTTCCATGTTTTTACCCTCCTTAGTTTCTCTCTATTACTGGAATAAATCCCCATTCTTTCCGTCTTCGTCAAGACTACGACGGACAAGCAAAAGGGGAATAAATGCTGTTTTAATCGGCACTTACCAGATCCAGCTTGGCAGGCAGAAATACTATTTTTTTCTTTCATAATTTCTTATGTTCTCCTTTTGCTAAAAGGAGACACGCCTTCGTCCCGAAAACTTTCGGGACTACGGCGGTGCAAGCAGTAGAGGATTCACTACTATTACATAGCGTGACAGCAAAAATCTAAGAAAAAATATAATCGAGATTTAGATCGGGAAAGACTTCTTTGAATTTGGCAGGCAGAAATACTATTTTTTTCTTTCACAATTTCTTATGTTCTCCTTTTGCTAAAAGGAGAAAGTAGAGGATTCACTTTCTTCACGATATTTCTTATTTAGATTTCTTTATTAATTCAAAAGTATATTCCAAAATAGTATCTTTACCATCAAGGAAGTCCCGGTAGGTTTGCTCAACAGTATAATCGGGTAAAATGCCGCGTGTTTTGTCCATGTCTTTTACTGCTGCTGCATAAGTGCTTCGTCCAAAACACATCATTATTCTTGTATTTCTGAGATGGATTTCAGTATTTTTTCCTGCATTGCATTTGTAAGTTGCTCCACCTTCGGTTCCAACGAATTTACCAATTTTATGGTATTTCAAAAGAGAACAAAAATGCCCGTTTGTAGAAAAGCAGCGACCATCGATGAGAGTAAACAAATTGCCTGTAAAACGAATTTCAGCCATAGGAATCGGTTCAGCGAATCGGGAATATTTACCATAAGATTCTGCAAAATATGGAACAGGTTCGTGTTCCAGATAAGAAAATAATGGTGCCGCACAGAACGGATCACCTCCATCGTTACTTCGTAGATCAAGGATCAGGTTTTCTATTTTCTTTTCATGGATTTCTTTGAAACAATTGTTCAGAAATGCTTTGAACATAGGAACACGGTCATAATAAATGAATGTTTGAATGGTCATGATGGCTGTACTTTTTTCTTCTATAACTTCAAATTCAAGTTCAGGATGATTGAAATTTTGAAAAATAACTGCCCTTACAGCCCGGATATTAGCAGGTTGAAGTTCAGCTGTTGCTCTGGTTTTACGCCCGGGCAGGGCATAAGTAACCGTGAATTTTTCCGGGAATCCGAACCTTCTGGCATAGATCATAGAGAATCGTCTTTCGATCTGTGAGAGGATGAAATTTTTATTAAAAGCATCTGCAGAATAATTAGTTTTCATTTCTTCTATGATGTCATTGATGGATATACCATTAATTTCTAAGACAATGCTTCCATCAGGAATCCACGATTTATTATTGTAATCACCGGTTACTACAGCATAACCTTCTATTAATTTTATCTCAAGTGGAAAAAGTTTGCCAGGACCTAAATCCCAATATTCATCCGGCATCCATAGATTTGTATGTCCACAGCCAACTCGTGCAGTTATGGGGGTGAGTAATTTGAAGAATTCATTCAGAGTCATAGATTGGACTATCAATTGGTATTGCTGCTCAAAAAGTTTATCAAAGGATTCTTTGTTTGTGTATTCATACAAGTTGGCATGATTATCTTCAAGGGTTTGCCTCATTTGGTTGAAGTCTTCCTGTAATTCTTTTACTGAATGCTCAGTTTTGAAAATTCTTGTTTTAACTCTTTGTGCGTATAAGGTAACATCTCCATCAATCCATTTGATACCGGAGATTTCCCCTTTTTCATTTTTAATAAATGTGATAAAATATTCATGTTCTTCTTCTTCAGCTTTGAATTCCAGTTTTTCCAGGTTCAACTGTTTAATTTCAATCGGGTCATCAGGAGGTTCGACTCCCATCAATTTACCGTTTTCAATATAAACAGTGAGAACAATGTATTTCCCTTCAAAATAGAATTCGTAATCTCCGGTAAATTCAGCTAAAACAGGATTTTTCAATTTTCCCAGTATTTGTTTCCCATTTACACTTCCGGGATTTAGTTCTATGGATTTTTCATAATTCAGAATAGCGAGTTCTGTTTCTCCGTTTCTCATGTAGGCTTCACCCAGGCTGTCGTATGTATTCCAGGATTCAGGATATGTTTTACAATTAAATCTGAAAATCTCAATTGCTTCATCTATTTTATCCTGGTTTATTAGTTGATAGCCGAGATTGTTCAAAGTTGCTTCGTTATATTGATTAAGATCAGGATATTTGTTTTTCACATCTTCCATGGTTTCCAGATTTGTTTGTGCAAAACATATAGTGCAAGCAAATATGAAGAGAATTACTATGAATAATTTTCTTCTTTTATCCATAAATCATCCTTATTATTATATTTTCAGGAAGAGGTTATTTTTCCTCTTCCGGTTTTTCAAAAAGGTTATCATCGATCTGTTCATTATGTTTCACTTCATCGAATCTGTAATTATAAGAACCACCTTTTCTACCTTGTATGATGCGAAAAGGGAACATAACACCATCCTTTTCCCGATAGTCATGTAATTCCCAGTGATAACCGATCCCAACTAATAACCCGGTTTCAATATCAAAATATAAAGCGTAATTTCCTTTAGTTAATTCTTCTGATTCCAGGACAAATGCTTTGCGATCGTTAATAATATCAACTTCAGTTATTTTCAAATCTTTGTAGAATATCCGGAAATTCAAAGCATTTTGCGGATTTAAAATAAATGATAATTTTGGTTTACCGATGGATTCATCATTATAAATACCTTTAGAATCCTGACGCCATCCGTCTACTCCATCAAAACCGTTGCTTTCTTTACCGGTTGGTTCCTGATAAGTAATCATAACTTTATTTGGAACTTTTGCATAAGCTGTGAAATGAACCACATCATAAGGAGGGTCCTCCCATAGAACATCTTTTACCAGATGTCCTGTGCAAATGCGAGTGTTTAATTTCTCAATGGCTTCTCTTCCTCCCAGGGCTTTGATGTAGTTTGCCAGAACCTGTTCAACAGTGGGTAGAGAATCCTGTGCAAAAGCTTTTATAGGATTAAAAAAGAAAATTGAACACAGCAGAATTACTAATATAAACTGAATCATAAATAGTCTTTTATTCATATAACCTCCCACTTAAAAACTTCTCACTGAATTTTTTAAAGAACTGTAGCCATTTAATCCGTGCAGAGCCATAATGTACTGTCAAGGCAAAAAATCTATTTAATCCCTTCCATTGTTTCTATATGCAGCTCATTTCTCTGGATTGTTTCTTTACATAAGTACGATGAATATATTTTATAAGCTGGGAAAAGGGGAAAAAATTAGAATTATTGTAGCAAAAAAGACCAATTGTTACTTTCTTTGACAAAATGGTACAATCTTAGCAACTTTTAAGACTTGACAAAGAATTGCTTTTAAATTCAAATGGGGAGTGGAGGACATTTATGGGTAAATTAGTAATAATTTTTATTGCATTAATAACTTTGGTTATTATTCTTATAGTAGTCTCAGCTCGAGAGAAAGTAGATAGAATGCCGGAAATGATAGTTCTGAATGAGTTAACAGAGCAAGTTAAACGGATCGGAACATATGCTCTGACCTTTGCGCTTAAACAACTTACTGATAATATTGTGCCTGTATCTGAGGGAAGTGTTATACAACAATTTGATCAGTTCAGTGTATTTGATGGTTCTATTGACAGCTTAAAATATACGATTAATGCTGATCAAGACTCCATTGTAATAAATGCTTATACATCCTGTAGAATTTCGGGGCATGAGATTTACCATGTAAGTGAAGTATTAGTGTCTCATATTCCTCTGGAAGTCAATCCTACTGGTGTAGATTCTGCAATAACTTCTACCGGTAAGATAGTGGTGAAAGGAAGTTCAGATATTAATGGTGGTATTTCGGAAAATGCTACTTTTGATTTTAAAGAAATATTCGGATATACAAAAACTGAGGTGGAAAGTGGTGCAACTAATCTCTATGTAGATCCTGAAAATAATATTCTTCCTGTAGATAATATTACCTGGGTGAATTTTGTTGAAAACACTGAATTACTAATATCTGATAACAACTGGGAGGGGAGTGGTATATTAATAATTAACGGAGACATGAGAATTTCTGGTGGCTATTTTGAAGGAATAATCTGGGTAATAGGAAACCTGAGGATTACTGGAAATCCGATTATTGAAGGTGCAATATTTGTTGAGGGTGGAACAGCTATTGAAACCACCTTAAGTACAGGTAATCCAACTATAAATTATAATTCAGATGTGGTTAGTTCCACGTATTATCTTTCAGGTGCCTCTGCTTTTAATATACTAACCTGGTATAATTAGATATTTTTTTAATAAGACAGAATAAGTTAGGATTTTTATTCTAAGAGTAATTAGATTTTTTCTCCTTCGATAGTGGCAATATGTAATTCGTCACCTTCCACAGGTCAAAATATATAAACATTACTTCATCAACAATCTGGTGGAACTTCCCGGCTATTACTTTTATCTTGTGAATCTAAACGAGATTCTCGTCTTCTTTTATCTTGTTTGCGATATCAAAAAGTGACTTTACAATTGAACCTTCGTGCATTAACTTTCCTTTAATTTTTCGACTCGAG
>JAUXFF010000164.1 GCA_030620155.1 Candidatus Cloacimonadota bacterium
ATTGAATCGAAATCATAACTAATAATCACATTTTCCGGTGGATATAATACTATCGATTCAATATTGAGAATAACTGGAATTGTTACAAAGTGATTTTCCTGATCATTTGCTGTTATTTGTAAATTGCAAAGATATTCTCCATAATCTAATTCGTCTTTAAAAACCGTTACTTCTATATCCTGTCTATCATTGGGAAGAACAATTCCATCGTCGGGATCTACTGTAACCCAATCAATTTGTTTAACAATCTCAACAGCAAGATTATCATGAACATAATCCTCATTATACGCAACTTGAAGACCAATTCTTCCTCTCTCATTCTGAATTCCTATTGTTGAAGTGTTTATATCTCCAGTAACTGTTCTATATTGAAATTTTATTCTTCCATCACTGGTTAGAATCATTTCAAAATCATAAGTGCCATTGTTAACACCTGGATAATGAATAACATGATCGAACCAGACAATCAAACTATCAATTCCATTTGTATAATAATATACATTTCCACCCTGAATCGGGTCAAGGTCATCCCAGAACCCAAATATTGCTGGTCTGGGGGCATCTACCCTTGGGATGCTGTAGTTGAGATAATTTGTCCAATCATCACCAAAACCAATCCATCCATTTGGACTAATAATACATTCATCATATGTTGTTCCATAGAAATCAAAATCAAAGCCGATGTCGAAAGTACCAACTGCATAATCATTATGAACAAATGATAATTGAGTTCCAACTTCACTGATATCAATCCAATCATACTCAGAACCTACAGGTTCATCAGAATCTTTCCATAAATATCCAAATTCATCAGGTCCACCACTATCTCTTTTAAAGGGATAATCTTTTTCAATGGAGAAGATAAAGTTGGAAGGTCCAGTATTGCTAATTGTTAAGATGTCACTGTTGCTCACACCTTGCTCGAGGAAAAAATAAAATGAATCTGGAGTAAAATACACTGGTGGAATGTCAGATACTGTAATACAGTTAAATTTCACAAGAGAATCTACAAAAGTACTATCACTAATTTTTAATTTTACATCATATATTCCAGGATTATTATAAATGAAAGTAGGATTTTGTTGAAATGAATCATAAATACCGTCATTTTGGAAGTCCCATTGCCAACTTGTTGGATTACCATTTGATTCATCAATAAAATTTACTTCTAATGGCACATAACCATTGTTTGGTTCAGCAGAGAATTGGGGATTGTAAAAATCTATATACCTTATTTCTCTTTCTCGAGGAATAATAACTAAAGTATTGGGAAGTATCTGATTACTCAGAGAATCTTGGGTTTTTACTCCAATAAATTCATTATTATACATCTCATACGAAAGGTTATGATCGTTTCCATTGATATGGGAATTTCGGAAGACATATAAAAATTCTCCGTCAGATAAAATAAAGTTTATCGTATAGGTTCCATTTGAAAATAACTCTCGTAGATTATATCCTTGAACATCAGTACTATTTAAAGCGAAGTATATGCCAGCTATCACATTCATGTCGCAGCTAATTACATGTTTCATAATAAAGTGGAATAATAGCTCACTATCAATAAATGAATTAACATTGCCATATTGTCCCTCCCAATTTGAGGGATTATGTATAAACCAATCTTCCCCTAAACAAGTCATTAACGCACTTTTTATGCTATTACCAAGCCATCCGTTATGCATCATGGTATACGTTGTATTTTGTAATTCAAAAGTAAAAGGATGATTGCCATATCCGGTTCCAGCTTCCCTGACATGACCCAATATAATAACTGCGTTATTATTTTCATCCATAATTTCATTAATAGCAGTATCTAACGGCTCATCTGATCCATCCCCATACCAGCTACCATTACCAATTTTATACCATTTTTGAGTACTATCTATTAAAACTTCTCCATCTTTGTAATAGAGAATACCATAACCATCATCATTGGTAAGAGAATCTGACCACTCTTTCATAAATTCATAGAAATCAAAGGGATCATTAAAATCACCGGGGATTTCAGTTTGCTCTGAGATAGTATATCCTGATAATGATATCAGAGCCATCATATCACAAGCATACACGGGAATAGAAGAAATAAAATATAATATTGGAAATCCAAAAAGTAGTAGTGTTTTTCGAATATTTTTATTATTCTTTCTTATTATTTCATTTACTGTTTTATGAAAAATCATCAATCCTTGTTTCCTCAGATATTAATTGTTCAATATTCCTTTTTCATACTATTTTTCTATAAAACTTTCATCTTAATTTTTAATTTTTGTCAAACTTTTTCGGAAAATAGCTAAAAAAGAGGGCAAAACCGTCTACTGGATAGCGGGATCAATCCCACTATCCCATGCGGATCACTTCAAGAGATTACCATGTTTTTCAGCTCGCTTAAAAAGAATCATAAATTATAAAATAAACTTAAATCATATTATTACTGTTTTAGGTTTCTGTTAAATCATCAAAGACGATTAAGTCACCAGAGGCGACTAAAAAGTCGGATAAATGTAACTCTAACTAAATATTTTGATTCATCCGGCAGCTGCCGGATTAAACCAACGATATATATTATAAAAACAGATATTTTTTCCTTTACAAAAAAGCCACGACATTAATCTAAGACCTAAATATTAGTCCACATAACCCAAAATATAGGTCATGTGACCTAAATGGGAGGTCTTATGCTGGAAACATTATTAGGTTCAATAAACGCAGAACGAATCCTTATTTTCCTGCTCTGCAGGGATGAAGGATATGCCCGGGAGATAGCACGCTTCTATAACACATATCTTTCACCTATTCAAAATCAGTTGAATAAGTTGGAAGAAAATGGTGTGTTAATAAGTAAGCTCTCAGGCAGAACACGTAATTATTCTTTTAATCCACGCTACCCATTTTTACAGGAATTACGAAATCTGTTAGATAAGGCATTTTCGTTTTATCCTGAGGAATTGAAATCTACTCTACTTTACAACAGGCGCCGTCCAAGAAGAAGGAATAAACCATTATGAAAACTATAAAAGAGATGTCTCTGGAAGAATTAGCAGCTTTTATTTCTACAAATTTGAGAAAAAATAACATTGAAGTGATCCTTACTGGTGGAAGCTGCGTAAGCATATATTCTGAAAATAAATATGTATCAATGGATTTGGATTTTATAGAAACCTTTTATACAAAAAGAAAAGATCTGATAAAATGTTTAACAGAACTGGGATTTTATGAGGAGAACAGGTATTTTGAACATCCAGATACAGACTATATCGTAGAATTTCCACCAGGTCCATTAGCAGTTGGAAATGAGCCTATTAAAGATATCATAACCCTGCAATTTGAAACAGGAGAGTTGAGGATAATTTCTCCGACCGAGTGTGTAAAAGACCGTCTTGCAGCATTTTATTTCTGGAATGACAGGCAATGTCTGGAACAAGCTGTATTGGTAACTAAAATGAATGATATAAATTTAAATGAAGTAGAGCGCTGGTCTAAGAAAGAAAGCGAAGAAGAAAAATTTAAAGAATTCCTTAAGGAATTATGAAACAAAAAAACAGGCAGCCATTTTGTCTGCCTGTTCTTTCTCAGACTAATCAAGTCTAATAGCAGCCACTCGATAGAGTCGTTTCTCATCAATATATTGTGAAGTCCAGGTTGTACCGTCATATATACCTGAAAAATCTTCATAAAACCCGGAATAGGGATTATCTGATGAATACACTTTATAGCTCGTTGCATCGTCCACAGGGTCCCAGGAAATTACTATTTGGTCATTATCAATTTCAATATTTATATTTTCAGGTCTGTTCAATGAAAAAAAAATCCATTCACATAATTTTATTTAAATACATAAAATCGATTTACAACTATTTAATTTGTTTGACATAATACTTCCTGACTTGAATATTTCCAAAGAAAAATTCTGGGAGATAAATTCATGGCACATCGTACATTGAAAAACAGCTATTCCAGTTTATCAGAAAGATTGAACCGTTTTCCACAGGGTGCACCTCCTTCCGATCTTTTGTTCAAGATCCTCAAAATTCTATTTACTGAAAAAGAAGCCGAGTTGGTATCTACTCTCCCTATCAAACCTTTCAGGGTGGAAAAAGCTGCCAGAATCTGGAAAATTAACATTACGGCTGCACAGAAAATCCTGGATGAATTAGCTGATAAAGCTATTCTTCTGGATGTGCAGCAGAATGGAAAATCGGTCTATACGATGCCACCACCCATGGCTGGTTTTTTCGAATTTTCCATGATGCGCTTTCGTAATGATATTGATCAAAAATTACTGGCTGAACTTTTCTATCAATATATGAACGTAGAAGAGGATTTCATCAAAGAGCTGTTCTATAACGGAGAAACATCATTGGGCAGAACCTTTGTTCACGAACCGGTACTTTCATCTGAAGATGCTCTTCATGTGCTGGATTACGAACGATCATCCGAAGTTATCCAAACAGCCAGCCATATGGGAGTTGGAGTATGTTATTGCCGTCATAAGATGGAACACATGAACAAGTCCTGCGACGCTCCCCTGGACATATGCATGACGTTTAACAGCTCTGCCGAATCTTTGATAAAACACGGTTTTGCCAGATCAGTTGATAAAAAGGAAGGCATGGACCTGTTGCAACTGGCTTACGAACATAACCTTGTTCAGTTTGGAGAAAACGTGCGGGAAAGAGTTAACTTCATTTGTAATTGCTGTGGCTGTTGCTGTGAAGCAATGATAGCACAGCGTAGATTCTCTACTCTAAATCCGATCCATACCACTAACTTCCTACCCGAAATCGATGTGGATAAATGTACAGGTTGCGGAAAGTGCGTGAACATTTGCCCTGTGGAAGCCATGACATTAACGTCTGCCAATGATCCAAAACAACAAAATCGGAAAGTTGCCAAATTGGATGCCGAAATCTGTTTGGGATGCGGACTTTGCGTGCGAGCCTGCCCAGATAACGTTATAAAACTACGACAACGAAATAAACGCATTATCACACCCTTGAATAGTGCTCATCGGGTAGTTCTGATGGCGATTGAACGAGGGAAATTGCAAAACTTGATTTTTGATAACCAGTTACTTTTCAGTCACCG
>JAUXFF010000174.1 GCA_030620155.1 Candidatus Cloacimonadota bacterium
ATTGGTAATAGAAAAGGTTATGCAGCATCTTTAAACAACATTGCCAGCGTATATTTAATGTTGAAAAAATATGATAAAGCTTTAGAATATTTTAGAAATAGTTTAGAAGTCGCAGAAGAAATTGGTACAAAGGACCTAATAATTGAAATTTATGAGAAAATCTCAAGATTGTATTCAGAAAAGAAAAATTACAGAGAAGCTTTAAAATATTACAAATTATATACTGCAGTTAAAGATAGTATCTTTACCAAAGAAAAAATTGAGAAAATTGCCGGAATGCAAACAACATACGAAGTTGAACATTTATTAGAACAGCAGGAGATTGAAATTGAACTATTAACAAAAGATAATGAAATTTATAAATTATTTGTAGAAAAACAGAAATTAGTAAATTGGAGATTATATTCCGGTCTGATTATTTTATTTACGTTTATATTTGTAATTTATTACAGATATAGATTGAAATATAAAGCTAATAAACTTCTAAAACAATTGGTCGAAGAGCGAACTGAAGACCTCACCAGGACTAATAAGAATCTTAAAAAAGAAATTGCAGAAAGAAAAAAAATCGAAAGTCAATTAATTCGATCCGAACGTTTGGCAGGTTTAGGAGAATTGGCCGCAGGTATTGCTCATGAGATAAGAAATCCTCTTGGTAATATTAGCTCATCTGCGCAATTCTGCCTAAGCAAATTTCCTTTTGATAAAGAAATGAAAAAATATTTTGAAATTATCTTAGAAGATTCTGAAAAGGCCAATACTATTATCAAAGGATTACTCGACTTTGCAAACCCACGAGAGATTACTCTTAAGAAAGGTAACATTTGTAAAGTGGTCGATAATGTCATAAGTAGTGTAAATGCCAGATGTCTGGAAAACAATGTTGAAATTGTTAAAAAATGTAAGGACGATTTCCAGGTTGTACTTTTTGATGAGAAGTGGCTCGAGCAGGCATTCCTCAATTTTGTGTTAAATGCTATACAAGCTATGCCTGAAGGTGGTACTTTAAACATTACTGAACTGTATGCACGAGAAAAAAACGAATTTAAGATAATATTATCGGATACAGGTACTGGGATTACCAAAGCAAATTTAAAAAAGATCTTTGATCCTTTCTTTACAACACGAGAACATGGAGTTGGATTGGGTTTAAGTTTAGCACATAAAATTATTGAAGATCATAAAGGAAGGGTTCATATTACAAGCCAGGTAAAAAAAGGCACTGTAGTTACAATTACTTTTCCAATAGATACTGAAAAACAAAAATAAAGGAAATTGATATGGAATATATTTTAGTTGTAGATGATAATAAAAATATGCAATTTATTTTGACTAACATACTACATGAAAAAGGTTATGAAGTTTGTTGTGTTGGGAATGGCAATAAAGCTATAACTGAAATAAAAAATAAAATACCTGATCTTGTTTTGCTGGATATCAGGCTTCCAGGGAAGAATGGAATAGAAGTATTAGAAAAACTGAGAGAATTGGATAAAGAGTTGTTAGTGATAATGATTACGGCTTATGGAGATGTAAAGAGTGCAGTAAAAGCTATAAAATTAGGCGCATATGATTATGTCACTAAGCCATTCGATAATGAGGAACTGCTTAATATAATTAAAAATGCACTAAAAACCAAAAATCTCAGTGAAGAAATTAAAATTTTAAAAAGAAAATTGTATGACCAGACAGAAATCAAAAAAGTTATGGGAGATAGCCCTCAAATTAATAAAGTGATCAAACAGGTAAATTTAGTATCTCCTACTAATATAAGTGTGATAATTGAAGGGAAAAGTGGTACCGGTAAAGAAGTTATAGCAAATATGATTCATCAGAGAAGCCAAAGAAATGGTAGACCCTTTATTGCTGTTGATTGTGGTGCAATTCCTGATACTTTAGTTGAAAGTGAACTGTTTGGTTATGAAAAGGGAGCCTTTACCGGGGCTATAATTTCAAGAAAAGGAGAATTTGAACTCGCTGATGGTGGTACATTGTTCCTGGATGAAATTTCAAACCTCCCCATAGGAGCACAAGCTAAATTATTAAGAGTTATTCAAGAAAGAAAACTTCGTCGAGTAGGTGGTACAAAATCAATAAAAATTGATGTTCGAATAATTGTAGCGACTAATATAAACCTGGCAGATTCAGTAGGAGAAGGAAAATTTAGAGATGATCTTTATCATAGAATTAGCGAATTTATCATTATACTCCCGTTACTCCGGGAAAGAAAGGATGATATCCCGATTTTAGCGAGAGAATTTTTAGCGGAAGCTAATAAAGAATTAGGAAAGAATATCGAAGGGTTTTCTCCTGAAGCAATAATGAAACTATTGGATTATGAATGGCCAGGTAATGTCCGTGAATTGAAACATATTATAAAAAAGGCGGTTCTTTTGTCTGAAAAAGACAATATTAAACCGGAAATTCTGGAATTTGACACTGCTCAAAAATCAAGTTTTATCCAAAATGAACTCTCAATAAATTATATTCAAAAAATTCTTTATGAAGGTTGTTCGCTTTCAGATATAATTTCCAATATTAATCAGGAAACAGAAAGGAAAATTATTAAAGAAATTCTGGTTGAAGTGAAATATAATAAATCAAAGGCAGCAAAAATCCTTGGAATAGATAGGAACACACTTTATTCTAAAATTAGAAAATTAAATATATTATAAAATTTGCAGAAACACTATTACATATTGTAGAAATATTTAAACACTTTTAATCACTAAATCAAGTTTTTTCGTATTTTTCGGAAAATCATATTCCAAAAACAGTTATATAACTCCTTAAGAATGAAAGAATTATACATGCTGTGGCATGCTGAGTAATACTCGTGATCTCTGTCTGGTATACTAATTGCGCCATTACATAATGAAATATTTGAGATAGTAGAAAAAGAGGAGGAAAAATGAAAAGAATAGTATTTATTATCTTAGTTAGTATGTTAACAATCTGGTTGGTTGCAAATGATATTCAGCAGCCTACACAGATTGCTGAGGATTTTGAGTATAAAGGTAAAGTAGATTCCCATGTATCTTTTACAGCCAGGGAACAAGACCCACCACCTAATTACTCATTTATTTTAAATGGTGCAGATCAGGTAACAACCTATCTATACGATTCCTATTATGATTATATGCCTTACAGCTATAATGGACATAATCTTCGTATTCAACCTGAAATATCGTTGCCATACAATTATGCGGCAGGTGGTATGTATATCAGTTATCATTGCTCTGAAACAACTGCAATTAATACCGATAGAAGGGCATGGAACAGCTATCTTTATCCGGATGCAACTCTTCTTGTCAGTTCAGCAACCAATCATTATGGAGTATACAGAGAAGGATTTACTTCAGTGGATATAGATCCTGTAACTGCAGACCCAATGTTCTGTTGGCATTCAATAGTTGAACCGGATAATAGCTATGATTGTTATATGACCTATGATAATTTCCATCTCACCGGAGCAACCGGTTACTGGAAAACACCTTTCCACTTGTTTGATAATCCTGAAGAAAGTGAACCATATACAGGTCATGATGATGATGAGTTTAATTGGCCAGTTATGATGATGGGTGATTCACCTCTCGAAGGTCATAGAAGAGTTCATGCCTATAGTAATAATAGCACAGATAATTCCGCTGGTCATGCACACTATAATAGTTTTTATAAGTTTGCTGATTTTAATACAGATAGTTTACTTTTTGAATCAGAATTTACCTGGACCCGACAATCATTTCCTTTTATGGATCATTTACATTATGATGATATTGATAGAGTCAATAAAGATATGATCGTTAACGAAGATGGACAGGTTGCCTTTTTCGGAAATTATGAAGACACACTTTTCTGCATGTATAGTGATGACTGGGGAGAAAACTTCACAATGTATAAACAGGAATGGTTATTCCCTGTAGAAAATCCTTTTTGGGAAGATGGTGAAACTTATCAATTCCTTAATAATGATGATATAACACCTTCCGAAATGTACATAGCCTTAAGTAATGATGGTACTCATTATAATGCTGTATTTACCGAAAATAATACTAAAATCGTATGGATGACTATCACAAATATCAATGATTTGGAAAATATGGAAACAGATTTATATATGCCCGCGCTGGCATGGCCAAAAATATTTAGTTTTGATATCAATACCGGGACATTCGATTTCTATGATATGGACATCCAGGGAGTAGACCCGGCTGATGATCAACCAACCATTCCCTGGGATCTGGATGAAGATGGCGAAGTCGATGAATATTATGAGGATGATGGCAGCGTGTATTATCCTTTGAGTATGTGTTCATGGTTCTATAATACTGAGCAGGGTTACCAGGATTGTTTCTTTCATGAAAACAATTTCAAGATGGTTGCCAATAATAACTGGATAGTAGTGGGCTGGCATGACAGTAAAAAGCTTCGACACGCATTTTGGGGAACTGAAGGCTATGATGGTTGGGTAAAACAGCCAGAGATAGTAATTTCAATTTCAG
>JAUXFF010000054.1 GCA_030620155.1 Candidatus Cloacimonadota bacterium
CAGGAAAAAGTCGATGTTGTTTATAAGCAGGGGTCAGATATTATTGGTCTTGTATGGGAGGAAATCAGGATCGGTGAGAGACAAATTTTCGCCCAGGGAGTTGATCTCGATGGAAATCCCATCTGGTCTAATGATATGGGTATTGGTGTATGTGATGAAACCGATTCCCAGGAATTCCCCGGAATTTCCGTAAAATATGAGGATGGTAATTATATGTTCTATGTAGGTTGGTCCGATAATAGAGACTGGATGACAGGATACGGAATATATGGTCAAAAAATTACTTCTGAAGGAGATCTCCTGTGGGGAAGCTCTGGAATTATGATAGTGGACAACGACGATGGAGATGATGTTCTTAATGATGTTGTGGAGAACTTTTACATCTGGCATGCCGGAGATTGGCCTATTCAGGATATTTTTGTTAAATTGGTAAATGATGATGGCAGTACTGCTCCGGGATGGCCGGATGAAGGGCTTCTAATTTGTGGAGCTGACGGATTCCAGGAGAAGGCGAAGGGACTTATAGTTCCTGAAGGGCTTTTAGTTGTCTGGGAAGATAAAAGAAATGGGCCCTCAGACCTTTACGGTCAAATTGTTGATTATGATGCTAATTTCCTCTGGGAGACAGATGGTATACCTTTAGCCAGTGCGTATTGTGATACGATTAATACCGACCAGAAAACTGCCGACTTCCTTTATGATGAAGATTTATTCATGGTTTGGGAAGATTTTCGTTCAGGTGTTGATGAGGATATTTTTATGCAGAAATATGACAGCAATGGTGAAGAATTATGGACGGAAAATGGAAATGAAATTGTTTTAAAAGATAGCGCTCAAACATCTCCCTGCCTAGTTAAAAATGGTGAATATTTTATAGTTTTCTGGCAGGATCATTTAAGTGCATCAGGAACAGATCTATATGCTCAACTCATTAATTCAGATGGAGATCAGATGTGGGATACTGGAGGTGAAGTTATTTGCGATGCTATAAAACGCCAGAATAAGCCTGCTTCCGTACCTACAGGAGATGATATGGCTTTCGTTATCTGGCAGGATACCAGGTCCAGCGGTAAAACAGATATTTACAATATTTATGCTCAAAAAGTTAAAATGGATAATGGAGAAACGGATAATAATATTTTGCCTTCAGTGAATATTAAGTTGAAGCAAAACTTTCCTAACCCCTTTAATCCGTCAGTAGCCGGACGCAGTCCCATCACTACCATATCCTTTGATATTCCTAACGGTATACAGGAAGAATTCAAGCTGAAGATCTATAATATTAAAGGACAGTTAGTGAAATCATTTAAACCTGAAACTAATTTTGTGGTCTGGGATGGAAAAAATCTTAATGGGAAAACTGTGTCAAACGGATTATATTTTTATAGACTGGAATCAAAAAATTATGAATCCAAAGCTAAAAAAATGGTTTTACTTAAATAATCTTAACAAATTGTGAAGGTAGTTTTATTATGTTTAATTATTTTTTAAAGGTTTTAATAATATGTATGTTTATTTTAGTTTCAACCTTAGTATACGCATCTCAAACATGGATACCGTATTATAACCAGGAGGAATAATGTATTTGAAGAATTTTGTGATAATTTACATATTTTTTATCTTAATTTTACCAATTTATGCAGACAGTGGAATGACCCGTGGAACTGAACCCGGAGGACTTTTTCTTGCATCAGCCCAATACTATTATTTCGATGAAGGGTATTATGCTGTTTTTTATTCTCCTGATAATGGAGAAACATTAATTAGAAGATTATTTTACAATGCACCTTATGGAAGAAGAATATTATCCGATGCGCAGCAAGGTGTTGTTTACCTGTATAATTGGGACACTTTTGATGTCAGTTATGACTTAGGATACACATGGGATTTTGTAGAAGTACCCGGAGATAACGCACGATATACAAGCGGTACAATTCCCGGTGAAATATATAAATGGGACTACGGCATAGTTTATCGTAGTGTAAATTTTGGATATGATTACGAACCTTTGGCTGAAATACTTAGTTTTTATATGCTTGAAATAGGGATCGATGATGGAGAAGTTTATAGTTTGAGTACTTATACTGTTTGGCCACCAACCGGTATTTACCTGCTTGGCTATAGTAGCGATTATGGTGCAACTTTTACATTCACAGAAATCGATACAACAATAGCCGGGTCATCTCCCGCAGGTTATCATCATACTATTTATAGGGGAACAGAGCAAGGAGAATTGTTCTTTGTTACCCGGGATCTTCCGAACCATTTTTGTATATATCACAGTATTGATTACGGACAATCATTTGAACTTAAATATCAAGGTGAAGATTATGATCCCTGGAATGAAGGTTACGGTTTTACTGCAGGTAATGAACCTGGTTCTTTCTATATAGTTAAGGGGATTTCAGATTATTTGCCGGAACAAACCAATTTTCATGTTACTATATTTCACAGTACAGATTATGGAGAGACTTATACTGAATATTACCATTATCTCGATGATACTTTTGAAAATCCTGCTTACATAATTGTTTATCCTGAAAACCGTCATGTTGGTTATGAAGAAGGTAGCATTGATTATAATATAGCTTCAAATATATACTGGTCTATTGAATGCGAGGTTGACTGGATAACTTCCATTGAACCTGACCAGGGAGTGAATAATTGTATATTTACTGTCATCTATGATGAGAATCAGAGTGACTCATCACGAACAGCGGAAATAACAATCCAGGGAGAAGGTATACCTAACCAATCAGCTTATCTTATTCAAGAATATTCAACAGGATTACAGGGAGATTCTGAAATTCCTTTATCTCAGATTAGTATTTTTAATTACCCGAATCCTTTTAATCCGGCAGTAGCCGGACGCAGTCCAGGTACAACAATAAGTTATGAATTACCTGTTAATGTCGAAAATGCAATTATCGAAATCTATAATATCAAAGGAGAAAAAGTAAAGGAACTTCCCATCGTCACACCCTCTCCCTCTCACACCATCTCTGTGACCTGGGACGGAACAGATAACTATCAAAATCCTGTTGGTTCAGGAATGTATTTTTACAGGCTGAAAACCGATAATTTCGTTTCAACAGCTAAAAAAATGATTTTAATCAAATAATCTTAACAAATTATGATAAGGAGTTTTACTATGTTTAATTATTTTTTAAAGGTTATAATAATATGTATGTTTATTTTAATTGCAACCTCGGTATATGCATCTCAAACATGGATACCATTTTCAAGTGATTTTGTAAATGAGCCAAATATAGAATTAAAAAAATCAGACACAGATAGTGTAAATATCGAAACAGAAATAAAAGGAATGCTTTCTGAAGACATAATTGTAAACAGCACCGAATATCAAAAATTGAAGATTCCCGGATGGCAAAATTTACACATTACAGGTGATCCTGATCTTCCTGTATTTAACACAATAATTGCTATACCGGAATGTGATGATTTTAGTGTAAATATCATTATAACAGAATCTATAGTACTTGAAGATTATAATGTTTATCCTGCTCCGGAATTCGTAGATAATGAAGAAATATTTACAATAAATGATTCGCTCTATGCTGCCAATGAGTTCTATCCTTCGATAAATTTTGAACTTATTTCTACAGGTTATTTCAGAGACCAAAAATACACAGAAATAAATTTCTATCCTGTACATTTTAACCCAGTTACTAATCAACTTGAAATTATCACTTTATTTGAGATACAACTCACTTTTGTTAATCCGACCACACAGATAAATGTAAATACAGGTATTTTTAATAATATTGCATCGAATTTTTTCCTGAATTATAATTCCTCAGGTATATCAGCTACATATAATAACAATCCGGGAACAACTGGGGATGTCACATGGTTACAAATGGATTCACAAAGTGATGCAGAAGGCCTTATCGTAGATTATCTAATTATTACACTATCTGATTTTTTTGATTCTGAAGATCCTGATAATTTTGTAAATCAATTAGCTGATCATCGTGCAAACTTTAATTCATTCGATATTGTTATTGCAAATGTAGATAATGTTTTAGGAATATTCATAGATGGTAATGATCCACAGTTAGTACAAAACGAACGAGCACTCAGACGTTTCATCGAACGTATTTATGATACAGGAACTGCGAATAATACACTAGATGATAAGTTGGGATATGTTTTACTTGTTGGTGATGTACATGAAAATAATACAGGAATACCAACCTCATATGATCATCAATATCTATATAACGGTCCAGAACCTAATGATATATATCCTTCGGACTATTATTTCAGTTGTGTTACCGAGAATGGAACTGAATTTGATGAGGTTGGAGATTTATTTATCGGACGTTTTTCCGTTGATACTCAAACAGAGCTGCAAGCCTGTGTAGATAAAACAATTAATCATGAAACCGAAACAGAACCTGCTGATTGGAGAAGTAATGTTTTACTTGCTGCACATTGGAGTGAATATAGTAGTAATCCTTATTATGCTAGTGCCTGTGAAGCAGCAGGTTATATACCTGAAAGTTATAATATTACCTATGCTGTAGGGGAATATGAGGAAGATGAAGAGGATACACAAACTATTATTAATACTATCAATGATGGTGCTTTGATAGTTGGTTACTGGGGTCATGGATCAGAAACATACTGGTCAACAACTTTTTATTATGATGATTTTACGCAACTTAATAATTTAGATAAATCTTTATATGTTTTAACTTCAGCATGTCACACAGGACGATTTGATTGGAATGATGGTGATTGTATGGCTGAATACTTTCTTAATACACCTGGTAAAGGAGCGTTTGGTTATCTGGGAGCTGGAAGAGGTTCTCCTCATGGTAATTTTTTAAACGGAAAGGTGATTATTTCAATATTTGAAGATAATTGCTTTGTTACAGGTGAAAATATTCTGGATGCAAAATTACAATCTTCTATACGTTATCGATATATTTATAATTATTTTGGAGATCCTGCATTAAACATTTTTATGACAGATGGTCTCTGGACACTTCCTGATATTTCTGTAAGCATGAATGATATAACAATTACGCCTGAAGAAATATACGTAGGTGATATTATTAATATTGAAGTTACAATATCAAATATAAGTTCACAACCTGCTCCTCCATCAATTGCTCATCTTTATGTTGGGGAAAATCTTATTGATGCAAATGAATTTGATACAATAAATCTCGATACCATTGGTGATTATGATCAAGTAATTATATCATCAACTTTGAATACATCAAATATACATTCAGACGATTATAATATTTATATTTGGGTTGAAACAGCATATGCAGAGCGTTTTCTGCAAAATAATTCATCATCAAAAGGATTTGATCTTTATAATGACTTTATGCCGGGATTCCCGGTAAACGATGTTAATGGTATTCATCCTGTAGCTTTTGATTTGAACAGTGAGAATCCAGGTAAAGAAATAATAAGCATAGGATCTATTATTAGTAATGATGGTTCATTTATTTCCCATTATACTGGTGATAACTTAGAAAACTTAAATTATAACAGTGTAGGAAATCTTGATGAAAATAATGATACATTCGAATATATTTGTTTCACTCGAACAAGACCAAATAACTATCATTTAAATAAAGTTGATGCTTATGGTAATATGTCTGAGTTGCATACATTTAGTTTTCCTGAACAAGGTACAAATTCAATTTCCGGACCGTTCTTAGCAGATATAGATGATAACGGTACTGAAGAAATTTTCCTTGTTTCAAATTCTACAGATACAGATAATTTTTTACATTGCCTGTATAATAATGGTAATATCATATGGAGCTATTCATTTGGCACAGAAGAAATATTTGAACCAATAATTATTAGAAGACCTGATGGTCATAATTATATTGTAGTTCCTGCTGTAAATCATATTTATCAGATTGATGCAAATGGTGGAAATCAAGAAACTCTTTATACCGCAGATACCGGATGGTCTATTTTATCAAAAGTGATTTCATCTGACCTGGATTTGGATGGATATATTGATTTAGTTTTTTGTGTCAATAATCAGATTGATTATGAACTAGTAAAATTGGAAAATGATATTTTTCAATCTGCAATTATTGATACTCTCTATGAGAACTCTTTCTCTCTGTATTTTGCTGATTTAGATAATAACAGAACATCTGAAATAATTCTGTCAGATTCATTTAATAATACAATATATATCTTTCAATATAATCTAACTTATAATATTTTGGATATTGAAAATCTAGATTCACCTAATATTTTAATTGGAGATTATGATAATGATGATCAGAATGATATCTTTTATTATAGTTCATTTAGAGAAAATATTTTTTCTCCTTTGAAAAAGTATATAAGAGTAATTGATTCCGATGGCAATGAAATAGAATTCTTTTATGTTAGACTTCATTCTGAGTGGAATTATCCTTTCATTGCAAATATCAATGAAGAAAATTCCCTTGAATTAATTTTTAATAGTTCAGATAAAATTTATGCATTTAGTTTACCTGAAACAGGTTCTTTAGTTGCATGTAATGGAAGCAGGGGTAATTTAAGAAATACCGGTATTTATCTACAACCTGCTTACATATCAGATTCAACTCCCCAGACATTTTGGTATAATAATATTTTATTACACCAGGAACTTGATGTGGCAGATAATTACGAGTTAATTATCCAACCAGACTCAAAAGTTTTAACACTTTATAAAAGTAAGATTACTATATTGGGCAGTTTTATATCAAATGGAAAACAGAATCACCCAATTTGCTATTCGTTTTATGGATCTGATGAAGAAAATTGGACTGGATGTCGGTTTTTACCCCGTTCAGTAGTAACTATAAGTTTTTCGGAAATAATAAACGCTGATATTGCGCTTTATGGTTTTCAAAGTAGTCTTTCAATTTGTGATAATCAAATTTCAAAAAACAATATCGGTATATCTTTAGATGATTGTCCGTATGTTACAATTAGTCGAAACACCATCGAAGATAATTTTTCCCATGCAATAGATATCCTTAATTCATCGCCTATACTAGAAGAAAATATAATTATAAGTAATTTTTTGAAAGGTATATACATAGCTGATAGAAGTTTTCCGGTCATGGATTTTGATAGCTATAATACATTATCTAATAATGGGTATATCGAGATTGAGATGATTTGGGGTTTTCCTTTGATGGTTAACGGACATAATGATCTTATACACAATTATGATGGATATATTATGTACTCTAATGGTAACTTCGGTGGTGATAGAAGTATGGTTTGCAAGGGGAATTGGTGGGGTTCATATCCTCTTAATCCTCAAAGATTCTATCCTGATTTGAATGGTTATTATGTATGGGATCCTGCTGATCAGGAATCTAATTCAAATATCGAAGCAACTATATCTGAGGCTCGAATAGCATTTAATGCTGCATATGCTTTAGAAATTAATGAAGAATACGAACAAGCAATTATTGCATATAAGGAAGTAATTGAAGATTACCCAAATACAAATGAAGCTTTAGTATCTGCACAAAGGATATTTTACTGTGAACAAATAGTTAATTCCAGATCTTTTTCAGAATTACAAGAATATTATCAAAATTTATCAGAAGAAGCATCCGAAGATACTCTGCTTTCAATTGTTGCTAGAAATCTATCAATAAAATGTAAAGTTGAACAGGAACAATTTAGTGAAGCTTTGAATGACTATGAGAATATCTTATTATCAAATCCAACTTTAATTGATTCTGTGTTTACATCGATAAATATCATGAATACTTTTCTTTTAGCGGATATGTATGGATTAAGGTTTTTTGATAATATTTCTGAATATATTCTATCTAAAAAGCCTAGAAATTTTGAGGATTATAATATAAAAAAATGGGAATTACTGAGTAGAATTAGCTGCTCTCTTGATCAATTCGATAATTCGATACCTGATTTTGATAGAATCAAATTATATAATAACTATCCTAATCCATTCAACCCAACTACAACCATTTCCTTCTCTATACCTGAAGACAGCAAAGTGAATCTTTCAATTTATAACATCAAAGGGCAAAAGGTAAAAACTCTGTCAGATAGTAAATTCGAAAGAGGAATACATAAATTGATCTGGGATAGTAAAGATTCTAATGGAAAAGCAGTCAGTTCAGGAATTTATTTCTATAAGTTAAAAGTTAACGACAAATCAAAAGCGGTGAAAAAGATGTTGCTTTTAAAATAAAGGAAAAATTATTATGAAAAAAAATCTGGTATTAATACTCTTATTTGTATGTGTGAACCTGATCTCTCAAGTCACATTAGACCCCTGTTATCATACATACGAAGAGATTTTGGCTGAAATAGATTCACTTCAAAATGTATACCCGGATCTGATCCAGGTGGTTCAAATTGGTACAACCCTGGGAGCAGTACCTTACCAGGATCCTATCCCTATATATGCAGTAAAAATCTCTGAAAATGTTACAATCGAGGAAGATGAACCGAAGGTGATGTATGCCGGACAATGTCATGCAGAAGAAGTTCTGGGTGTGGAAGTCACTATGTATATGATAAATGATCTGCTGGAACATCACCAGCAGACTCCCTGGAGAATCTGGCTGGAAAACCTGGAAATCTGGTTTGTTCCCACTTATAATCCTGAAGGATTAAAGGTTGTTATGAATGGTTGGGATGATTCATGGAGAAAAAACCAAAGAGATAACAATCTCAACGATACATTAGATATAGTCCCGGGTCCAGGTGGTGATATCGACGGTGTGGATTTAAACCGTAACTACAGTTTTAACTGGATTCATGGGGATACTCTTTATTGTCCATCCGGAGAAGAGATATACGATTATTACCGGGGACCGGGACCTGTTTCAGAAGGTGGAACTCAGGCTATCCGGGACCTGGCTGCAGAACATCATTTCATATTTTCCATAAACTGGCATTCATCCAGGAGTGGTAATTACTCAGAGAAAGTTTACTATTCATTTGAATGGGATGGTGAAAAAAGGTCACCTGATTTTGCTATGTCCCAATCAATAGGGGAAGCAGTAGCAGGACTGATCGAAAATGAACCTCCTCAAACCGGTCATTATGTACCCTCTCCTTCTACCAGTAGAACAGGCAATGCCCATGACTGGTTTTATCAGGCTCACGGCACTTTTCAGCTTCTAATTGAGTGTGGCACTCTTAATCTTCAACCTCCTCAACCTATTGTGGAGGATACATGCATCAGATGCAGCCAGGGAGCTTACTGGCTTTTAGGACGGGCATTAGGCTATCTAACTGAAGATAAATCCATGCTTACAGGACATATCACAGATGCTGATACAGGAGAACCATTGGTTGCTGAAATAATTGTGGAAGAAAAACATGCTTCCTTCTTTGCACCTCGACTATCAGATGAACTTTACGGTCGCTTCTGGAGACCTTTACCAGGGGGAACATATAATTTAAGGTTTTTGAAAAAAGGATACCAGGAAACTGTTATCAATAATCTAATTGTTCATAATTCAGGATGGACAGACCTGGATAATCCTCCTTATAATGGTGTACAATTAATTCCACTTGATCCAATTGATGTCATAGGTTGTATAACCTGTAACGGCAACCCTGTTGCTGCTGAAATAATAGTCTTTGATATTGAAAATGATACTATTTATACATCAGATGGAAACTACAGTTTTGACAGCTATGCAGGTGAATTAAATCTCCAGGTGACAAGTGAAGATTGTATCCCTTATTTTTATACTGCTGATTTAGAATCCGGTTCTCATGTAATTAATTTCGAGCTTTTACCGGCAGTGGATATTTTCCATGAAGATTGGGAAAATGGACTTATAAACTGGAATATTTCCGGTAACTGGGCGATTTCAAGTGATAATGGTAACCAATATATTGATGATAGTCCCGATGTATTTTATGATAATAACAGCACATATTCAATAACTACATTAGATAGGATTAATCTTAACGGTGTAAGTGACGACGTAGTTCTTTGTTTCAATCATAGATTTTATGTAGAACATGATGTGGATTTCTGTAAAATTGAAGTATCCACAAATGGAACAAACTGGGATGAACTGGCTTGTTTTACTGGTCTTGAGAACACCTGGCACACTTCTTATGCTCCTTTGTCAGATTATACTAACACTCGAATATATTTACGTTTTACGATCATCACTGATGAAACTATTAATGATCCTGGATGGAGAATAGATGATATTAACATCATTGCATCAGTTGGAGCAGACACTAATGATGTAGTTGTCCCTCCGGTAATAACTAAACTATATAAAAATTATCCTAATCCTTTTAATCCGTCAGATGCCGGACGTAGTTCCGGAACTGAAATAAATTTTACAATCAACCGGAAAAACCATGTCAAACTGGAGATTTATAATATAAAGGGTCAATTAGTGAGATCATTGGTTAATGAGGAGCTGGATGCCGATAAATACAGTGTAACCTGGGATGGCAGGGATAGTGAACGAAACCCGGTGGCTTCAGGTGTCTTCTTTTATAAAATGCAAGCAGGTGATTATACCTGTATGAAAAAAATGTTATTAATGAAATAAATTGGAGGGAATTTGAAAAAAATACTTTTTTTACTCATACTGATATTTTCTTTCATTTCAATATCTGCAAATTTGAATTTTGAGAGATTAAACGAAAATGTTGTAATCAATTTTAAGAATGACAACATATTGGAATCTAAAGAAGAAATTACTGAAATTATTGCCTTACCATCAAGAGATGTTGAAATTTATGTGAATAATTGTGAAGTATCCGATTTTTCTGAGGAGGGAGTTTTCCTTGGGAAAAGAACCATAAATGGAAATTCTAAAGTTGAAGTTGTATCGAGTTTTGTTATGCGCGAATTGTATGCTCATCGGATAAAGATAAATGTTTCTAAGTTGGATAGAGGAATTCGTTCTACAATAAATGATATAAATTTCACGATAACCCCTGAAGATGAAGTACCGGCTCCTCAGAAAATTTCTTCAGCTTTTTTACCTGTGTATAGTTCTATGGTTAGTAATTTTAATGAATCCTATTTGCGTGATGCAGAGGTTGTACCTTCCAAAATGTTAATTATAGTTCCAACTCCTCTGGTTGGGATATTAGAACCCTTTACTGAATGGAAGAATGCTAAAGGTATTTCAACTATTGTAGCATCTTTAGATGAGACTGGCAGCACATTATTAGAAATAAAAAGTTATATTCAAGATATTTATGATAATTCGGAAATACCTCCGGACTATCTCTTAATAATTGGTGATGTTACCGGCTTTTATAGTGTTCCTTCCTACTTTTACGGTCCCGAACAAAATGTTTCCGATCATTATTATTCTTTACTTGAAGGTGATGATTTTTTCCCGGAGATGTTAGTTGGAAGGTTCACAGTTGATACTCAAACTGAATTACAAATAATTATCAGCAAAATTTTATGGTATGAAAAGACTCCTTATATGGATAATACAGACTGGTTTCAGAACGCTCTATTGGTAGCAGGTAATTATGCTACTACTCTTCCGATTCCTGAAACACCTGTGAAAGTAACCTTGTGGTTGAAAGAGAAAATGCTGGATTATGGTTATAACCAAATAACAGAAGTTTATTATCCACCTACTACAAATGGTTCAACAGAAATTACTAATGCCATAAATAACGGTGTTGGTTTTGTAAGTTATCGTGGTTGGGGTGATGCTAATGGTTGGCATTTTCCATCTTATCATATAGAAGATATTGAGGACCTGAACAATGGATACATGTTACCTGTGGTTACTTCTATTGTCTGCAATACTGCCGACTTTGCCAATAGCGTTGATCCTTGTTTCGGAGAGGTAATGTTAAGTACTCATATAGGATCGATCCCGCGAGGTGCGGTTGGTCTTGTAGGTCCTTCGGATCTGCATACGAGCACAAAATATAATAATGCCATTTTCGCAGGTTTTTACTGTGGAGTACTCGATGAAGATATTTTAACCTTTGGTGCTGCTGTTTTAAGAGGAAAACAGGAGTTATATGATAATTTTCCTTTAGATTTAGGACCCGGGGATAACGTAGAATTTTATTATTATGTTTATAATATCCTGGGTGATCCATCCTTATCGATGTGGACAAAGGTTCCCCAGGAAATAGCCTGTAATCCTGCTTTACCGGATCAGATCAGTATGGGAACAACGTATCTCGATATTTCCATCCCGGGCTTCGGTTCCGGTATTGCCACTGTTATTAAAGATGATGAACTCTATGATGTTGCTATGATCGAGGATGGCTCTGCAACTCTGTATTTTTGTGCTGAAACCGAAGGAGAATTTGAAGTTACCATAACAAAACCTAATTATCATCCTTATATAAAAACCATAGAAATTGTCCAGGAAGATATCGATGTCGGTCTGTATGAATATGAATTAAGTGGTGATGTTCTTGCAGGAGAAACATTAGATTTAACGGTTACACTGAAGAATTACGGCTCGAACCCGGCAAATGCTGTTACTGCTGATTTAAGTTCCAATAATCCTTATGTAAACATTACTTCCGGAACAGCTGATTTTGGTGATATCGGTGCAGGAAATACTTCTACACAAAACTATCAATTTGAAATATTACCGACATGCCCTGATAATGAAGTTCTTGAATTTATTTTGGATTTTTATACTTTTGGAGATGCTAAATTTGAATTTGTAGCCAACAGCCTGGTTTTTGAAGTAACTGATTTTGTGGTTAATGATGAAAATGAGATCCTGGACCCTGGAGAAGAAAGAGAGATTACTGTAACCATTAAAAATGTCGGTTCGATAAATGCAATTGGTTTACATGCTACAGTGGAATCTTTAAGTGATGCAGCGGAGGCTTCGGAAGATATTATCGAATTCGGGAATGTAAATGTGAATGAAACTGCTCAGGCTGATTTTTCTGCAACTGTAGATATAGATTGTTTTGTAGGTAGAACAGTTTCATTTCGACTTGACCTGGTTGATGATAATGGTTTGGAAGCACAGACAGTTTTCAGTTTGGAAGTGGGAGAAGTGGATAATACTCATCCTACTATTTCTGAAAGTATGAAATATTTTGCTTATGATAGCTTTGATATTAATTACACCAGTGAAGTTCCAACTTATAACTGGATTGAAATCGATCCTGATGAAGGTGGAGAAGGTGAGGTTATTCTTATGCCGGATGATGCATCTGAATCAGTAGATTTGCCCTTTGATTTTGTTTATTATGATACTGTCTGTGATAGTATCACTATATGTACAAATGGTTGGATATCTTTTAGAACCACCTGGATGACAAATTTCCGTAACTGGAATATTCCTGCAGCTTTAGGTCCGTATGGAATGGTCGCAGCCTATTGGGATGACCTTATTGGTGAAGAATATATGATCAGTGATTCGGTTTATCATCATGATATGAGGATCTGTTATTATTACGATCAAACAGAGAATATATTCATAATCGAGTGGAATGAATGCTATAATAGGTTTGCTGTTGACTCACTGGAAAAATTTGAAATGATCATCTATGATCCTGTTCATTATCCGACAATAGATGGTAATGGGGAGATCCAGTTTAATTATCATACTATAAATAATCCTGATGCAGAGAGTAATTACACAACAGTTGGGATTGAGAACATGACGCAAACAGAAGGAGTTTTGTATACTTATGCCAATATCTATCCTGCCAGTGCTACGGAATTGGAGAATGGTTTAGCGATAAAATTTACAACCGATCCGCCGGACAGCTTTACAGAAGCAGATGATGTTACATCAATACCTTCAAATGTTGTTTTAGGAAAAAATTATCCTAACCCTTTTAATCCGGCAGCAGCCGGATCCGGACGTAGCCCTGTTACAAACATTTCCTATTCAATACCTCAGGATTCAGATGTAAAATTGGAAATGTTCAATATAAAAGGTCAGCTTGTGAAAGTGCTGGTTGATAATTTTCTGGGGAAAGGATTTTATATAGTTACCTGGGATGGTTCGGATTTATCAAATAATCAGGTGACGAGTGGTATTTATTTCTATCGTTTAAAAGTAGACAATAATTTTTCAGAGATTAAAAAATGTTTGCTTTTGAAATAA
>JAUXFF010000197.1 GCA_030620155.1 Candidatus Cloacimonadota bacterium
GCTTACAGGTCTGTTGTTTTCATCCGTGCTGTCCCAGATTATTGTGTTGTGGGAAAGCGAGTCCCTCGCTTTAGCGGTAACACGGTTACCGCACTCCAAAGTCTTCACTTTCTGACCTTTAATATTATAAATGATTATTTCGGTGTCTTCGGTGTTTTCGGCCTGCCCGGCGTAGCCTTGGCGAAGACTGGTGTTTAATGAAAAATAAATAGTTGTTGTCGGATTGAATGGATTGGGATAATTTTGAAAAAGATGACAATTAGTCGGATTTGCAATAATACTTTCTTCCACAGAAACAGGAGGTATCCATTCGGAAGCATTAGGACCACCGTAAGCTCCCATATCATTTGTCAAAGTTCCCATTGAGGGATATAAAGCATAGCCAAGATTATCCGGATTTTCCGGATCATAATACATTGAATTGGGATTTCCAGCATCTATACAGGGAGAATCTTCCGATAAAGCCAAAGGGAATTCTCCGGATCCGATAAATAAAGGATCTTCGTTGATATTACCGGTTCCGTTCCAACCTCCTTGAATATCTGAATATGAAACGATCATTACGGATGCAGAACCACTGATTTCCTGAGGAGAATTATTCCAAAGAACAGAATTACGAATGGCAAAATCATTTTCATATCCGTAATGGGCGTAAATGCCGCCACCTGAAATATTCGCTGAATTACCGGTAACTGTCAGATTCTCCGCATAAGCATAATATTCATTCTCACAGTAAATTCCGCCACCTTTCTCATCACAGTTATTATTGGCAATAATCACATTTTTCATAATAAGATCGCTGTACAAAATGCAATATATACCGCCGCCGTTTCTCGTAGATGAATTATTCTCGATTATTGTATTCAGCAACGTCATTTCAGAACGAATACAAACAATACCGCCACCATTGCCGCCGGTAGTTGCGGAAGCAATATTATTGGAAATAATCACATTCTGCAAAGTGGGATCGGAAGAGTTACAATATATTCCTGCGCCGCCGGAAGCAGTATTATTACTGATCGAAACATTTTCTATAATTGCATTGCAATTGTAGTACAATCTGATTCCGCCACCCCAAGGAGCAGTGTTATTATTTATTTCAGAATTCAGAATATGCGGAGAGGAAGAGAATTTACATAAAATTCCGCCTCCTCTGTAATCGGCTTGGTTATTTATGATTTCTACGTTTTCAATAGAAGGAGAAGAATAAGAATAACAATGTATGCCGCCACCATCATAACCATGATTATTTATTATTAATAAATTTTCCAGATGCGGAGCGGAATTGCTCATAAAACAAATTCCTCCGCCATTATATCCGTTACCGTTCATAACAGTCAGATTTTCTATAGAAAAGTTATTGTCACCGGAACAAGAAATGACGGTACTCAAGTCTTCTCCGTCCAGAATCGTCAGGTTTTGTTCAACTCCGCTTATCGAGATATAATCTTTGCAGTTCAAAGGGAAATTTTCTCCGGTTTGAGTCGGAGAAAAGGTTCCTTCCGATAAATGTATTGTATAAGTGTTTAAACTGTCACCATAGATTTTCAGCAAAGCAAAAGAGATTGTTTGCAGTGGATCATCTGCTGTTAAACCGCCGTTTTCGTCAGAACCGAAGGGGCTGATATATAAATCTTGATAGGCTTGCTCGATAACAGAATTAAGAATATCGAAGGTGAAGTTCTCAATCGGAGAAGTATGATAATCATCTGGTTGGGCTACTGTAAAAGTATCTGCAAAAACAAATAAAGGCTCTGTTGAGAACAGATCATTTCCATCTGTACCGGCATAATTCAGGTAGATGTTACAACGATCTGTACTACTGAATATCGGAACGGAATAATATTTACAGTGAATTCCGCCGCCTTCTTCGGAAGAAGTATTATCCGTAATCGTAACATTTTGTAAAACAGGATTGCTGTATAAAAGGCATCTTATTCCACCACCGTCAGATTCTGCTGTGTTGCCTGTTATATTTACATTCTGCAGAGTCGGACAAGAATAATTGTAACAAGCAATTCCACCACCGCATTCAGAAGCGGAATTGTTGATTAAATAGACATTTTCCAAAATCGGGCAGGAGTAATTTATACAGGAAATCCCGCCACCATGATTTTCGCTTTGATTATTAATTATGTTTACATTTAACAGAGTCGGGTCGGAATAATCGAAGCAAGCAATACCACCGCCGTATTCGGCAACATTTTCGGAGATCGTTATATTTTCTAAAATCGGATTGGAATGATAACAATATATTCCACCACCTTTATCTGCAGAACCATTTCTAATAGTAAGGTTTTGCAATTGGGCATCAGTTACATAATAAAAACTTACAATATTACTTGCATTTTCAGCATCTAAAAAAGTGTCATCTTCCGTATTTCCTGCTAATGATACGTGATTACTCCATGCAATAGGGAAGTTTTCTCCGTTTGTAGATGAACTATATATTCCAGGTAAAAGATAAATTGTATTATGATTTAGGCTGTCTGCATATATCTTTGATAATGCACAACGAATAGTTTTTAATGGTTCATCAGCAGTAATACCACTATTTGTATCATCACCATCAACAGAAACATATAGATCCGAATTAATAAGAGGATTTCCAATTTCATGCAGAATATCAAAAGTGAAATGTTCGATTGGTGAAGCATAATAATCGGTTGGAGTCAGTACTGTAAATGTATCGACAATGACATTACATTCATAAGCAAAAATATCTGCACCATAACCTCTATTATTAATAATATTCGAGTAGATATTACATCTGTTTGCTGAATCAAAACTCAAAGAAGAAAGATCACTGCTGCAGATACCCCCTCCATAAAATGCACTATTATCTCTAATCGTCACATTTTCTAAAGTTATACTACAATAGTAGTCATTGTGAATTCCTCCTCCGTATTCACCTGCTGTGTTATCGGAAATTACAGAGTTTGCAATAATAATATCACAATAATCCGCACAATAGATACCACCACCGTATTCATCTGCGGAATTATTGATTATTTGCACATTTTCCAAAGTCGGATTAGATACTTTCCAACAGAAAATTCCTCCTCCCATATCAGATGCATGATTATTAACAATTTTAAGATTTATCATACTCGGACTTGCATACTCACAGAAAATTCCTCCTCCTCCGTTATAATCAGCGATATTCTCTGTAATAAACAGATTTTGTAAAACAGGATTACCTCCGCAACATCTAATTCCTCCTCCTGCATAATCAGATCCGTTCGTAATTGTGAAACCACATAATACTGCCGTCGAATCTACATCAATATTAAATCTGACAACACATCCTTCCTGATTTCCATCAATTATTGTTTGGGAGATATAAGCCGTATCCTGCGTTGTTAAAAATAGAGATGCAAGTGTGATATTGTTTTCATCGAACAGAATATTCTCGAAATAAGTTCCGGGTTGTACGAGAACTGTATCTCCATCAACTGCTACATTAATCCCTGCTTGAATCGTTGGTTGGTCTGCTGGGACATTGATAATGGTTGCGTATAAATAGCAATTAATCAGTAGAAATAAAAAAACTAAATTATTAAACTTCATCATAAACTCCTTGTTATCATTTTCGAGTTGAAATTTTTATACTGATTTTAATATGCAATAATAGTTCCAAAAAAA
>JAUXFF010000100.1 GCA_030620155.1 Candidatus Cloacimonadota bacterium
AGAACCATAGGTTCCTGACCAAATAATATTTCCTGAAGAATCCAGTTTTAATAAATATATATCACCGGCTGAATCTCCGAATGATCTTGTAGTTCCGGAGATAATGTAAGTTCCATCCGAAATTGCCTGTATCGAATAACCTTTATCATAATTTGCTCCACCAAAAGTTCTTGTCCAAACAGTATCTCCTTCAGCATCAGTTTTTACAATATAAACATCATAACCACCTGCACCAAACGAATCTGTAAATCCTGCAATAATATAGCCATCATCAGATGTCTGTTGAACTGAATAACCGAAATCCGTTCCTGTACCGCCATAAGTGTTAGTCCATTCTATAGTTCCGGAAGCATCGGTTTTTACAAGATAAATATCCTCATTACCAACACCAAAAGATGTTGTATATCCTACAACAATAAATCCTTCATCTGAAGTTTGTTGTGTCCAATAACCTATTTCGTAACCTGCTCCTCCATAAGAATTCATCCATTCCGTGTTACCATCTGCATCAGTTTTTATCAAGCAGGCATCTTCATCATTAGAACCAGAAAACTGTAAATGACCGGAAATAATATATCCGTCGTCAGAAGTCAGTTGAACACATCTACCGGTATTTATGTTGGGCATAGGAGTTTCACCCCATTTTTGCGTCCAAAGAGTATCTCCCAGAGAATTTGTTTTTATCAGCCAGATATAACTGCCCATAACTCCAATCGGTTGAGTATTTCCTGCGATAATATATCCTCCATCGGGAGTTTGGCGAATACACCTGGCATCATCGCTTCCGTCATCACCATAAGTCCTTGTCCAGAGAGTATCACCTTGTTCATCGGTTTTTATAAGGTAAATATCATAACCGCCTGCACCAAAAGAATCTGTCCAGCCGGAAATAATGTATCCTTCGTCCGAAGTTTGTTGAACACACCATCCCATATCACTGTTTGCTCCTCCATAACTATTGGTCCAGAGTGTATCACCCGGTTCCTGCGCAATTACTATTACTGAAACCGACAAGAGTAATACAATAATCGGTATTAAGATAGTTTTCTTCATTTTTTCTCCTTTATCCCGGCGTAGTCCCGAAAACTTTCGGGACGAAGCCGGATTATTATTTTTTATATTTTTTCTTTAGTTCCGCCAAGCTTGTTGATTCATTCCAATAGCTTTCAAACACACGCTTAAATGCTCTTGCAAAATCCTGATGCTCAATGATAATGGTGGATAAACTCGGTTTAAGTGTGATTCTGTCTCTTAACGCGAACATAACTGTTTTATTATCGAAGATAGCTAATTTCAAAGGAAGATTGTCTGATACTTTTATCTCCTCACCTGAGGATTCGATTTCTTTTATTTTATCACAGAATTCTTCTTTTCTATGTTCTTCGAGTTCATATATTGCTTTAATTTTTACTTCACGGTCTAAAGCTATAAAAGCCTCTTTGTCATCGTTCAGTATTACCGAAAATGGTGGTTTGCTAAATAATAAAATCTCGGATCTTGTTTCTCTTTCCAAAGCACTGTATCTTTTACTGATTTGATTTTTATCTTTTAGAACATGGATATATTCCAATGGGTCATTCTTATCTATATTTTCATTATAAATTGATGAAATATCCTGAAAAAAGCTTTCTGTTTTGGTTTTCTTTTCTGCAAATTGTTTTTCATACTGTTTTATCAAACTTTCGGAAATAATTTCGGGATTTACAGCACTGTATTTTTTTATTTTTCCATTAACTTCCGTACACAATCCTTTGACTATCAGTCTTTTAATTATCTCATACAATTTCGGTCTGGGTACTCCGGAAGCTTGAGCAATCTCTGCTACAGTCATATTGTTTTTTATCATTAATGTTAAATATGTTTTTGCTTCATTTTCGGAAAACCCCAGCGTAATTAATTCTTTGATATTCTTCTGAATTATTTCCATTTTTACCCTTTTCATCATATTTTTCAGTTGAGCAACACTTTTGTTACTACAACCTGTCGTAACAAAAAAAAATAAGCTTGAATTTCGTCAATAATAAAATATCAAAAAGTTTTGTTTTGCAGATGAATTGTTTAACTACGAAGGATATGAATAGACGTGGGAAAAAATAAAAAATTTCACAACTTCTGAGTTTCGACTCGAAAGAGAAGCGTCGAGTCGAGACGACACATTATTCCTGTCTCGAGTCGTCGCTCGCCCCGCTTGCCCAATGAAATCGCTTTTATTATTTCATCAGGGTGAAATCATTTTTCTATTTCATTGGGGTCATTCTTCCTTACGACTCGAAAATCTTACTTCATTAAAACCTGTCCCATTTACCCTATGAAATTTTTTATGTTTTTCCGGGGTGAAATACGAAGCTTATTTCATCAGGATTTATAAGCCTCTGGCTTACTTGTCCGCCATTATTTTAGGAGGATCATCTTTTTTGTAGAAGTATATTTACCTGATTTCAATTTATAGAAATAAATACCTGAAGTAGCTGAATTACCATTCTCATCCTTGCCATCCCAAACGACTGAATGATTACCCGCATCTAGTTTTTCGTTAACGAGCGTTTTCACTTTCTGTCCTTTTATGTTATAGATCACAAGCTCTGCTTTCTCTGCGTTTTGTGCTATTGAAAACGAAATCGTTGTCTCGGGATTGAAAGGGTTGGGATAATTGCCCAGAAGTTTATTATGAGCACCAGGTAAATCGTCTTCTCCAGAAGCATAACCAACATTCATTGTGATAGGAATCAAAATCTCTGATTCATCCGGATCATTACTAACAATAACTACCTCTGCTTCATAAGTTCCATTAGACATATCAGTTGCATTGAATGTAAATGTAATATCATCAAAAGAATCTGCTGGAATTGTGCCTGCACAATTGCTGATTTCCAACCAGGTTGGACCTGAATAAAAAAGAACAGCCAATTCATTCTCTACATAGGGAGCATTATAAACAACTTGAAGACCATCACTTGCATCCTCGTTTTGAATTCCAATAGTCGCAGTATCAAGATCACCGCTGACCTGGTGATATTGGAACAAAATATGTCCATTTGCGTAAATAATCATCTGAAAATCATAAGTTCCAGTATACAATCCCTGATAATGAATGACATTATCAAAAAGTACGATTAGACTATCAGGAGTGCTGTAATAATATACATTACCACCCTGAGGAGGATCCAGGTCATCCCAGAAACCAAAGATAGCAGGACGGGGAGCATTCAATCGAGGAAGTTCATAATTATGATAATCAGTCCAATCATCTCCAAAACCTATCCAACCATTTGGATTGATACGGAATTCAGAATAATTTGAACCATAAAAATTAAAGTCGAAGCCAATGGGCATAAGGTCGGTTCCCACATCATTATGTGTAAAAGTAACAAGTGTACCCAACTGGGTAATATCATGCCAGTTGTAAACAGGTCCTTCCGGTTCATTACTATCTATCCACTGATAGCCATAATTATCAGGACCACCAAATCCCCTTGATAAGATTGATGAATTAACAAAGTTAATCACATAGGAGAGGTCAGTATTTCCAATGTTGCTAATTGTTAGAATCTCTTCTTCTACAGAATCAGGTTCAAGATTTACAGTGAAATAATCAGTAGATAATTCAATATCCGGTGGATAAACACATTCCCCTGTCAGGTTTATCAGTAATGGATTCAGTTCGGGATCATTGCTCTGGATAGATAATGTAGCGTTGAATATTCCAATATTTTCGGATGTAAATGTAATCTCGAGTTCGGTTTGTTCTCCCCAACCCAGATCAAATGTTGATGCTCCTGTGTAAGCAAATCCATCTCCCATGATTTCTACAGAAGAAACATTTAAATCAACATAACCTAAATTCCGAATATGAAAGGTCATGTCCTGGGGATAATTCAAATATTGAATTCCGAAATCGAGTTCATCTGTAGATGACCAGATATGTGGGTCAGGATCATTAGATAAGAAAGAAAAATAGCGCGCCATAAGGTCTGCCTTTGTATTGGTACCTTCTGCATCTGCCATAGCCCCGAAAATAGATGATGTGCAGATAGTTCGATATGAACCCTGGTTATAATATACAGAACGTCCTAATTCATTCTGGCAGGTAAAGAAGAGAGTCCCTTCATCTGCACTCAGAACATCCACCATATAATCCGGGTCAGTATCAAAAGGAAACGCAAAATTATCTCCGGATGTAAAAGTATTTTCCACACCTATTATATTATGGATTCCATTTGTTGCTCCATTATTTACATAATCAGTCCCCAGGTAACCAAAAAAAGTTGTTGAATGATGGTTATAGCCAACATCCACTCCCTCGATATAAAGGGAGCCCCCTTCATTTAAGTAATTTATAAGTGTTTGCTGTTGTGTGGTGCCAACTGCACCTGGTGGTGTAAGCCCTCAGCCTACACAATAAACACCTAAAGTTACGAAAACCACATCGTAACTGGAAAGGTCTGCTGGTAGAGTAGAAACAGTGGTATAAGTAATTCCATTTGCAGTTAAAGCTTGTTGAATTTTAAATTCACACCCTACATAACCTGTTCCTTCCGGGTCAATAAAATCTGAATTGTTATCATTATCCCAGATTAAAACTTGCTGTGAAAAAACGTATGAAGGAATAAAAAATAAAAATAAAATTACAAAACAGATTGTTAAATGCTTTCCTTTACATTTCATAAGAACATCCTTAATATTTTATAGTCAATCATATTTATATTATTTACGTTAGTAACAAATATTCCAATTCTTTAATCCTTACTACCTATCCGTCATCTTGTCCGCCATTATTTTAGGAGGATTTATCCTCCGTAGTTTTAACGTAGGAGGATCATCTTCTTCATTTCACAACTTCTGAGTTTCGACTCGAAAGAGAAGCGTCGAGTCGAGACGACACATTATTCTTGTCTCGAGTCGTCGCTCGCCCCGCTTGCCCAATGAAATCGCTTTTATTATTTCATCAGGGTGAAATCATTTTTCTATTTCATTGGGGTCACTTTGATCCCCCGATACAATCATTCTTCTTTACGGGGTAAACTTACGACTCGAAAAAGCTTATTTCATAAGGACCTGTCCCGTGAAATGCGAAGCTTATTTCATCAGGATCATCTTTTTCGTAGAAGTATATTTACCTGATTTCAGCCTGTAGAAATAAACACCACTGGAAACATTTTTACCGCTGTTGTCTTTTCCATTCCATACAACCTGATGTGTACCTGCATCCAGTTTTTCATTTACAAGTGTTTTAACCTTCTGGCCTTTCAAATTATAGATAACCATCTCAGTGAGCTCTGTGCTCTCAGCGGTTGAGAAAGAAATGGTTGTGGAAGGATTGAACGGATTTGGAAAATTCCCTTTAAGGCCGGTTACTAAGGGAATTTCTTCATCATCTGAATTCGCAGATTCAAGATGTAAATTAACCGGAACTGTTATTACACTCTGAATCTCATCATTTGAAGCGATGATCAAATTACATAGATAATCTCCGGGTTCAAATCCTTCGGAGTTGGCTGTAAGAGTAATAAATTCAGACTGCCCGGATTCAATAGTTCCATAATTCTCGCTCAGATCAAGCCATACATCAACTTTCTTGAATAATATAGCAAGCTCATCTTCTACATAATCATCATTAAAAACGACCTGCAGTCCAATATCTCCTTCCTCATTTTGAATACCTATTGTTGCAGTATCAATATCTCCTGAAACTGTTCTGTATTGTGTAAGTATCTCTCCATTCGGATAAATTATTATCTCGAAATCATAAGTGCCGCTATAAGTTCCCACATAATGAATAACATGATCAAACCATACTACCAAACTGTCAGGAGTGCTGTAATAATATACATATCCCTCGCCTTCACTACCGTCAAAAGGACGGAGATCATCCCAAAAAGCAAGGATTGCAGGTCTAGGGGCATCAGAAGAAGGTATTGCTGTATTTTGCCATTCTTCATTATCATCACCAAAACCGATCCAGCCATTCGGATTAATCCTGAACTGATCATAATCCGTGCCATAATAATTAAATGTGAAATCCATAGGAATAAAGTCGGTTCCTATATCATTATGAGTAAAGTTAACCTGGATGCCTACGTCGGAAATATCTCTCCAACTGTAAACAGGTCCATTAAGCGCATAACTGTCAAACCATTGATATCCATAACTATCAGGACCGCCATAATCCCTGGATCCAGTAAAATCAGGGAATATCTCGTAGAATAAATCAGCTTCGCCATTATTAGAAATCTCTAAAGTCTGGGATGCAGTTTCATCTCCAGTCAGGTTAAATTGGAAACTCTCCTGGCTTAAAACAATTTCCGGTGGCTCTAAACCTGAGACCACAGGCATAACAATATAATCTAACCAGGCACAATCATAGCCTACATCCATATAACCGTCTTTTATATATTCCCATTCCAGTCTATGATGCCCTGAAGAAATGGTGTATGACTCCTCGCTCCAGGAAACCGTACCGGACCATTGATCCTGCAGAACGTCATCAACGTAGAATCTAAAAAAATCGTAATTGTCTTCTGATGAGACTTTTTTCCAGAACTTTAATTCGCTGCTCGCCTGAACGTCTAATTCTAATATCAAGGAAGAAGACTGATCACTGCCAATATTTCCGGATTCCACACAATAGACACCTTCATAGGGATTCTGGGTCTCAATGATCCAATTTGCATTACCTTCAAATTCCCAATCAAAAGAGGAAAAATCCCCGGTCTCAAAATCTTCCAGGATCAAACCAACAGTATGAACGAAATTATTCTGCAAATTATACTCATCATATCCTTCACATAAAACATCAAAATCAAGTATAATCGGAGTTCCGACATTCATGGTTCCATCTGCTGTAATGGTAAAGATCGCATCTTCAGAGGATTCTGCTTCAATAACATCAAGCTCATTATTTACTACTTCAATTGTAATTAATTCGTTCGCACAGGATAAACTTGCTGTAGCTGTGGGAGAATCTGCATGACCAATATTGTAAGTTGGAATAGTAAGAGTTGCTGTTTCACCCGGGTCCAGAATACCATCATTATCACCGGAACTGTCATCAATGATAATATCTTCTACCATAAGAACAGGTGCATTTAAAATTACACTGAAATATGAGATCCAGGTATCCCTGCTTTCACCTGTAATTTCAAGTTCAAAATCAACTCGATGCTGGTCAGGGATAATATCTTCTATCTGGAGAGCAAAAGCATTATCAAAAGTGATGGTCTCCTCAGCAGGTACTGTCCCGATATCTTCTTCTGCATCAGTAATTGTCACATACTCATCATCAGTTAACAGGGTGGCATTTACATTGTAAGCAATCTGATTTCCAACATTGTAAAAAACCATATTTAAGGAAATATCCTCACTATAATCTGCAAGTCCGTTCCCATTTCCCAACTCGTCATTTATCAGGTAGGAGTCGTAAATAACATAAGGTTGATCCGAAACCACAACAATTGTTCCCTGATGCCTTGTTTTGTTATGAGCGATAATAGAGACTGTGATCTCATTCACGACGGTAACAGGAGCGAATGTTGTCAGGTCAGCTAATCCGCTTTCATCTGCAACTATCCTTCCAATAAGTTCATCATTCTGCAGGACAGCAATTCTTGCAAAAGGGGCATCTGTCTGGAACTGGATCTGCTCTGATCCTATAGGAATACTGGGAGGATAATTAGCATAGATCTCTACAGGTTCCGCTGTCCAGATATCCATGGTGGGATCTCCGAAAAGATTGGTTTGATAAAAAACCCAGCGATAATATTGGTCAAATTGTGCATAAGATACATCCGCTTCATGTGAATAACGGTTTGTTTCTCCAATAACAGTAATATCCTGCCCGAAAATACCATCATAGAACATCCTATCGTAATATTGTGAAGTACTGTTGGTTCCGCCGGGCTGGTACCAGCCATAACGGGAGTTAGCAATACAGGCTACTTGCCCGGTTTCCAGGGTGGTCAATTTTTCTGCAAAGCAGTCTTCTGTATAATATCCTGAGAAATGCCAGTTGTCAAAAGAACCGTTGTAGCATCCCTGGGAATATCCAATTGAATATCCCCTGGTTATCCCATCATTGGTAAAATTAACTGTTGTAAGATCGGAATTATTCATTTTCATATTATAAGTGGGGCTGGAATGACCCAGATGGTTCATTAAATTTATTCCGACGTTATTGAATTGATCGAATATGGTATATTTGTTCCAGGTCATATCCCGATCATAAATTTTCTCAACCGTGAAATTATCCGAAATGGCTGCAGAAGTATACCCGTTATTTGTACTCCCATCAGCAACCTCATCTTTGTAATCTCCACCAAAGGTCCAGGGATTGTTGTTCAATTCTTCTCCGATCATCAATGCTTTTTCAATATCTTCAATAACAGGGGAATCCTGGTACATTAAAAGTTTATTGGTAAAATTAATTATTTCAGTTTCACTATCCACACATATACGACCCACAATGATCTCGGAATAAAGGTCATATTCACCATACTCGCCCCAGTAATTGTCGCCGTCATTATTCCAGTTACCATCCAATCCGGAAAAGTACATATCGGAAGGCAGACTGTGATCAGTAGCCACAGAAAAACCACGATGAGGTACTACAGCCAAAGTCGGATTCTGGGCATCAGTATCCCCACCAAGTATCACTGAACTGATATAGTAATTTTCATAATAATCAATAATACAATTCCTGACCTTTTCCGCATTATCCACACCTTCATAAGTTGTATAAATATCCTCTATGGTAACAGCAGCAACTAAATAACCGGTAGATTCCTTAAATTCAATATAATCATCAAAAACAGGTAAAAGTAAACTATTTGAGATCAGTAAAATGTCGTATTCGTCTTCCCTGGTAATATTTGGATAATTATAAGAAAACCTCGCATCAGGATTATCAAGAATCCTGTTCAATCTTGTCTCAATTTCCGAAGAAATTCTGAGAAATCTTTCTGCTTCAAAAGCTTTAACAGAAGGTTTTGTGTGAATTTCAACTGATATTTCTGCGAGTAGTTCTACCTGCTCTTCTGCAGGGATATACTTAACCGGACATATAGTGAAAGCAGTAATGCAATGCCCGGAAAGGAAATGTGTGCCGGAATTAGCCACAATATTCACAGGATAAGGTTGGGAAGAATTGTAGATCTTCTCATTGGGAATAACTACATAATTTTCCACTTTCTGTGATATCGGGAACTGTTTGCTGGCAGGTTTGAGTCTGATATTTTCCTTTTGTTCATAATAACGCGTAGAAATAATATTAATAGTTTCCAGTTCCTGTGCCTGGGGCAGAAGAATTTCAGCACCTAATTGAGGTAGTAAAGGTTCTCCTTCCTGACCTAAATTAACACAATTTTCATAAATTAATTCTGAATAGCCA
>JAUXFF010000039.1 GCA_030620155.1 Candidatus Cloacimonadota bacterium
CCTTACAGGCTTTGATACGAGAAATTAATAGCAACTCAAACAGAAGATTTTTCTTAACGCTTGTTTATTACTAATTTCTTAACGCAATTTATATTATGCCGATTTTTAAGAAAAAGAATGCACTTCAAATTATAATAATTTTCTATTCGTCCAAGATAAACAAAATTAATATTATGTGGAATCTCTTTGCAACTACTTTTTTATGACATTGTATAGTATTAATTCTTATTTCTTAAATCTGTTACATTGTAACATTTTATGGTTTTTCGGAGGATGCGTGAAATATAATCACGAAAGGATATATAGTTATTGATAAATACATAATTGGTATGGGGTTCAGGATGAAAAGAAGTCAAACTTTAAAAACATACCATGGCAATCACACCATGTCCCACGCGATGCCGCATGGCGTCGGGTATGATGTGGCATGCCAAGGGTTCAACATAAAGAGAATTCTTATAAACCTTTTCAAGGTTTCTTTACCCAGGTAAACCTTAGATCATTTCGGACTTACATCTATCCGGCAGCAGCCGGATGAGTCAGGTTTTGCATATTCTGTTCAATTACCAGGTTTCTCAGGTTTTGAAATATGAATTCCAGGAGAGTCGGTTGTTTTTGTGTAACCACTTTCCCCTGAAGCTGTTACATAATAAAACTTCTTCTCTTCAGTAATCGGTGCAGACCAGCTTGTTCCATCAAATGCACCACTCATATCTTCAGTGAATCCTGTAAAAGCGTTATCGGATGAATAAACCTTGTAGGAATCTGCTCCTGTTACCGGATCCCAAATTATGTGGATACTGTCATTCCAAACTGATATTGTTACATTTTGCGGAATATCGGGAACAAATCCCACAGATAAATTTACAGGAACAACTATTTCCGGTTCATCAGGGTCATTACTTGTGATGATCAAATATTTCGAGTAATCTCCTCCATTAAGTTCAGTTGCATCAAAGTAAACTGTGATATCTTCTGTTGAATCCGGATAAACTGTTCCTGAATAGGTCTCAAGAGATAACCATTCTGTTCTGTAATTATAGGTTTTCTCATTCTCATTGGTTTTTTTAAAGAAAAATCTGCTTGTAGAATCAGAAATAATAATTGTAAAGTCTAAGTTCCCATTTCCTGTATTTTCAATAAATAATTCCTGAAAAGATGTCTCTCCCGGATTAAGACTTTCTGTAAAAAAAGCTGGAGTAACAACGATATCAGGTGGTGGTTCAGCTCCTTCTCCTGTAAGAATCACTGTAACAGTCGGTTCATCAGGGTCATTACTGGTAATGTAGAGCGTATCTGTAATTACACCAATAGTTGAAGGTGAAAAAGTTACCTGGATATCCAAGCTATCATCCGGTGAAATTGAACAATATGCAGGATTAACTATGAAATCCAAATTATTATTTGAAATATCAGATACGAATAAGGTGTCGGTTCCAATATTAAAAATAGTAAATGTATCTACTTTTGATGTATCTGTTAAAACAATCCCAAAATTCAAACTATCTTCTTCTACATAAATATTCGGTTCGATTACATGTAATGTTACGGGAACGATCACTTCCGGTTCATCCGGATCATTGCTGGTGATGATTATATACTTTGTGTATTCTCCTTCAAATAGTCCGGCTGCATCAAAGTAAACAGTGATATCTTCTGTTGAATCCGGATAAACTGTCCCTGAATAGGTCTCAAGAGATAACCATTCTGTTCTATAATTATAGGTTTTCTCATTCTCATTGGTTTCTTTTAAGAAAAATCTGCTTGTAGAATCAGAAATAATGATTGTAAAGTCTAAGTTTAAGTTACCAACATTCCCAATGAATAGATGTTGTGTAGCGATTCCGTCTGTATTCAAAGTTTCGAATAAGGAATCAGGAATTACTGTAATATCTGGAATGATATATTTTCCTATTATAAACTGACTGAATTCTGTTATTCCGTCAAAAGTTGCTTCATCGGTTGTTGCATTTACAGAACTTGCGTCAACCAGATAAACCCAGTTTGTATCGGCATTGCTTGGACGTGTATAAAGTTTGATATTTGATGGATTATTCTCATCTGCGGCTGTTAAATCTTCGCTGATAGTAAAGGTCAAATCAGCATTGAAACTTCCGCTACCGAAACGATTCACAACCCAGTATTGAGAATCAAAGACAGTATCAGCATCAACCGGATTAATATTTGGGCACATATCGATCCTGGTGACTGTGATCGATGCTCCGTTTTGCGAATTGAAATACATCGATAAACCAGTATCGGTGAAATTAACTGTTCCGACTGCTTCTGTTTGTGTGTTGCTGACTCCACCTCCAGCAGGTATGGTTGAATTTACCCAATCTTCCGGCTCCATATCTATCAATGTCCCGTTATTTTCACTGATCAAGTCGTAAGTAATTTCTCCAGAACCTTCATTGAATTGCAAGTAACTTACCAACCAGGTTTCAAAGCCTGTTAATGTCAGATGCATATTTTCACGAATTTGAGTTGCTGACAGATCGTCTTCCCAGATTTGCACTTCATCGATAATACCTTCAAAGAAATCTGATGGATCAGATCCTAATATTGCTCCTATGGAAGTTCTGTTTAATTGTATTCCCGCTCTAGAATAGTGAAAGTCTGATGGGTCCTGAACACCATCGATATAAAGTCTTTGATCATTATTGATATCCACCCAGACAATATGATGCCAGGTATTATCAAAAGCAATATTTGATGATATCTGGTTTAATAAAACAGTTCCGTTCTGCATTTGAATAAAAACTTTTACTTTTCCTTCATCGGTTGTGCCAATTGTAAATAAACTATTACTATAATTGTCATAACCTTCTGAAAAAACTCTTTTCCCATCCTGTCCATTTCCTTTTACCCACATAGAAATTGTGAATTTATGATCAGAACTATAATAATAAATAGGTAATCCGCTATTATGAGCAACCCGGACATAATCATCTGTTCCGTCAAATTCTAAAGCATTTCCAGGAAAAGTATCTGTTTCAAACACTCCTTCTCCTATGAGTATCACTTCAACATTCGGTTCATCAGGATCATTACTGGTAATTGTGAGCGTATCTGTAATTACTCCAATATATGACGGTGAATAAGTTACCTGAATATTCAGGCTGTCATCAGGAGAAATTGTGCAAGATGTTGTATCAACAGTGAAATCTAAATTATTATTTGAAATATCAGTTACAAATAAAGTATCATTTCCATAATTAAATATTGTGATAGTATCAGTTTCCGAATATACTATTAGCACAGTTCCGAAATTTAGAGTATCTACCTCGATATGAATATCAGGTAATAAATTCCTGCAAATAATGAATTGGCTGAAATCCGTAATATTAAAAAATCCTGCTTCATCAGTTGATGGAACTACAATTGTTGCAGAAGATAAAAATAACCAATCTGTATCTACATTACTCGACCTGGTGTATAATTCTATCTGTTCCGGATGTTGTTCGTCTTCAGAAGTCAAATCTTCTTGGACTGTAAAACCTAAATTAGCATTAATTGTACCATTACCGAATTTGTTTATTACCCAGTATTGTGAATCAAAAACATCTTCAGGTTCAGTAGGATTTATATTCGGGACTCTGTTTATTCTGGTTACAACAATTGTATCTGTTCCGGTTTTTTGATTAACATTCATAACCAATCCTGCATCATTAAAATAAACCATTCCTGCTGAATTGACAATTTGCGTCACACTCTGTCCATCCCCGATAGGAATTGTTGATTCAACCCAACAACTATCTGTATCCATATTGGTTAAGGTTCCATTATTATTGGAAATAAGTTCAATGCAATATGTTCCAGTGCTTTCATTGAACTGGTAGTAGGAAACCAGTCCGGGTTCTGTTCCCTCTAAGGTAAGATGTTTATTTTCCCTGATTTCAGAAAGAGAACGGCAAACATCCCAGATAACAACTTCTTCCAGTATTCCTGCGAAATTCCAACCAAGGTCGCGACGACTGCCCAGGCAAATATTATTGCTCGTGTTACTCATTGAATATGAATCAGAATCTTTGATTTCACCATCGATGATCAATTTCATGGTGGTGCCGTCAAAAGTTCCTGCTACATGATGCCAGGAATTATCATTCCAGGAATAACTGAGTTCTCGTCTCGAAGTTCCGTTTCCAATCCCGAAAATCACTCCATCGGTTTGTCCGGGATTACCGGTCAGGAAATACCAATCGGTGTTGGTGCTTCTACCTTTGTCGATGATACCGTCCCAATTACCGGGATTATCCGTTTTTACCCAGAATTCCACAGTGAATTGAGGATTATCAAAAGAAGGATCGGAAGGGATGGAAACATAATCATCGCTCCCGTCAAATTCCAGGGCATTTCCGGGAAACCCGTCAGGATATTTATAAGTTTCATAAGCTCCGATATCTATAATTCCCTGTTGAATTCGTGATTCAGCTGAAAGGTCATATTCTCCGACATCTGTTGTGGTTGTATTCGGATCACCGGTATTAATGCAGGGAGAATCTTCGGAAATATCATAAGGATGATCTCCTGAACCTACAAACTGGGGATTGGCATCAATACAATTTTCATAATCTCCAGTGAAATTTCCACCTGCACCAGGACCTCCAAACCAAGAAGTTCCTCCTTCAATATCGCAATAATAGAAATTAGGGTCATCACTGTTTGATTCCAAATATACTTCGTTAACGGTACTTCCATAAATGATTGTATTTCTGAAAGTTGGATCTGAATTATCCTGGAACCAAATTCCCATATCAGAATTATTTACAATTGTATTATTGATTAATGTAGTATTACTATTGACAAAGAAAATACCGCCTGCATTTGCAGCACTATTATTTGTAATGAGATTATTAACCAGGATCGGTCCACAATCATCAATCTTAATACCTCCACCACAAACAGCGCTATTATTCTGAAATGTGCAATATTGTATTTCAATGTTAGAATTGTCACAATAAACGCCACCACCCCACCAATCAGCATCATTGTTAGAGAATGTTGAATGAGAGATAAGAACTTTATCATAAGAATACACATATATTGCACCTCCAAAATTTCCGGTACCCCCGGAATTTGCTTTTCCGTATTCTAGTTTGCAATATACAATTTTGGATGAATCGTTAGAAGAAGGAGTATTATCCAAAACAATCCTGTTCCAACCAGTGCTGTGGTTTGCTGCTGTGAAAGTGATCATAGTAGAAGTGGTTCCGATTGCGAGAAGTGTTCCATCAACTTCCAGTCTGTAATGTCCCTGAAATTCTACATAAATCCCGGGAGCGATGGTTAAGGTTATGCCGTTGTTCACATAAATGTCGCCTACGACTTTTACTGTGTCAACACCTGCCCAGGTGGTGTCAGATGAGATTGTTCCTGATACTTCAATATTGGAAGCATAAACGGTTGTAGTCATGAGAAATGCCAGTCCTAACATAATTGTTATGATTGCGAATATATTGGTTTTATTAGACATTTTGTACTCCTAATAATTTGTTTGGTTCTTATACTTCAAAAAAATTTATTTAATTAATAATATTGTCAAATGAAAAAAAGGTTCAGTAGGACAAGCAGTCTTATAGATCTTCCTAAGGTTTTCATTCTTTTCAAAGTTCGTTCAATCGTCTCGATTGAATGAAATGTTTAGGTTAGATCGTCTCGATCTGATAGGAGAATCGAGATGGTTATCAAGAAAAAGTATGGTTCCTTCGGGACCCCAATTATTCAACCATGGTCTGCACCATGGCTAATGGGGCAGACGATTGAACCAATAAAGCTTAGTTACTTCGTTTATAATCCTGTTTTGAGTTGTAGTATTATCTCATTGAGCGATATAATTTAAATTTATGATTCAACCCGTTCTTGATTTAATCTGGGATTGAGCTATCAGAAAAGTGATGGGCTTATATATTGGAAGTTTTAGAAATTTCTAAAGTTTATTCACCCGAAAAGGTAATTCCATGCTCAATTTAGTTTGACAAAATAGGGTTGTGAAAAAGACTTGCCAGAAAATGTTCAGCTTTTTTTGAGGAATATAAATTGATAAAAAAAAGCATAGTTGCCATCGTTGGTAGACCAAATGTAGGTAAATCTACATTATTCAATAGAATATGCAAAAAGAGAATAGCAATTGTAGATGCGGAAGAAAGAATTACACGTGACAGAAAGTATGAAGAAGCTGAATGGGCAGGATACAATTTTGTTGTTGTAGATACAGGTGGGATCATTCCAAGAGCGGATAATACTATCGATAAAGCCGTTAAATTCCAGGCAGAAATTGCAATTGAAGAAGCTGATTTAGTATTATTCCTTGTAGATGTAAAAGTCGGTACTACAGATACAGATATGGAAATAGCTAAAATTCTTTCAATCAGACGAGATAAGGTTATGCTGGCAGTAAACAAGGTTGATAATGAAAAGGATGAATTGGAAATCTATGATTTACTAAAACTTGGATTTGGTGACCCTTTTCCTATTGCAGCCATTCATGGCAGGAATGTAGGTAATTTCCTGGATGAAGTTGTAAAACGCATAGAGAAAGTTTCTGAAACACAAGAGGAAGACGATTCCATCAAAATTGCAATTGTGGGAAAACCAAATGTAGGGAAATCATCACTTGTAAACAAATTAATGGGACAAGATATAAATATTGTGACCGAAATACCTGGTACAACAAGAGATTCAATTGATTTACACTTAAAACATCATAAACGAAAATTTACTTTCATAGATACTGCCGGTCTGAGAAAGAAAAAAAAAATTAAATACGGAGTTGAATATTTCAGTGTCATCAGAACAATAGAAAGTATCAACAGAGCTGATGTAGTGCTATTGATAATCGATGCAACAGACGATGTTTCCAATCAGGATCAAAAAATCGCTTCCTATACGAGTAGAAATTTCAAGGATATAATTGTGATAATTAATAAATGGGATTTAGTGAAAAAAGATAATTCTACAGTCGGTTCTTTTATAAACAAGCTGAACGAAGAACTTCCATTTATTAAATATGCTCCAAAAATCTTTGTTTCTGCTTTAACCGGACAACGGGTTCGAAATATTCTTGATAAGATCCTGGAAGTTGAAGAAGAAAGCAAGAAACGTATCCCAACATCGGAGCTTAATCAGTTCTTATCCAGGGTTATTGCGAAATTTCCACCTGCTCACTCCAGCGGCAAACATACTAAAATATTTTATTGTACTCAGGTTCAAAGTCATCCACCAACATTTGTATTCTTTTGTAATAATACGAAACTAATCACCAAGCATTATAAAAAATATCTTCTTAACCAACTTAGAGATTCCTTTAAATTCGAAGGAGCAACGATCAAAACTTTTTTCAGAGGAAGAGATGCAGCAGATAATAGCTTTTAGTATAATTTTAATTATTGCATATCTGTTAGGTTCAATTCCAACCAGCTATTTGATGGGAAGGATTCTAAAAAAAATTGATATTCGTAAATTCGGAAGCGGTAATATCGGAGCTACTAATGCTTTCAGGGTTTTAGGTGTAAAAGTTGGAATTTTAACTCTAATAATAGATGTTGCCAAAGGTTTCTTTGCTATTCAGTTGGGAAAATATATATTAGAAAATCCTGATGATCTTTTCCTGATCTTTATAGGTTTAGCTGTAATCCTGGGGCACATTTTCACAATTTTTCTTAAATTCAAAGGTGGAAAAGGAGTTGCTACTTCTGCAGGAGTTTTTATAGCTCTAATCCCAATACCGGTTTTTATTACTTTGGTTGTATTCATTTTGACTGTCTGGATAAGTAAATATGTTTCCCTGGGGTCTTTACTTGCAGCCTTGACACTATTTATTACAGAATTGATAATTAACATTAATAATTCATTTGCAGAAATAGAGATTTTAATTTTAATCTTTATAATAACTGTTTTTATCATTATTCGTCATAGAGAGAATATCAAAAGGATATTGAAAGGGAATGAAAATAAAATTAAATTTAAAAAGTAGGAAATCCAATGTGTGGAATCATCGGGATTTATAGAAACGAAAATGCTGCTGAACTAGCTTCATTAGGCCTTTTTGCCGAACAACATCGCGGTCAGGAAAGCTGTGGAATGGCAGTTAATGACGGTATAACTATCAAACTACGTAAAAAGATGGGTTTGGTTAAGGAAGTTTTCACACCTGAAAAGATAAAAATCCTTAATGGTGATATTGCTATTGGGCATGTCCGTTATCCTACTCGTGGAACATCTTCGGAATATAATTCGCAACCATATATAGTTGAAACTCTATCCGGACCCTCCTATGCTTTAACCAGTAATGGAGATATGATAAATTACAAAGAAACCCGAAAAGTTCTCGAATCAAAAGGTGTATATTTTGCCAGTACTAATGATGGTGAATTATTATTAAAATATATAGTGTACCAGGTTGAAAAAAAGGGTAAAACCATAATTGAATCCATTCAAAAAATGATGAAATATATAAAAGGAGCATATTCAACTATCCTGGCAACTAAAGAAGAATTATATATGTTTCGTGACCCCTATGCGATCAGACCTATGGTATATGGTCAGCGAAAGGATGGAACAGTGGTAGTAGCATCTGAAAGCAGCGCTTTAGATATTCTGGACCCATTATGGCAAAAAGAATTGGAACCTGCTGAGATTGTTATTGTAAATGATAATGGAATCACTTCTATTAAAAATGATCCGAATCAATTCAGAACTACAAAAACCTGTAAACACTGCATATTTGAGCATATTTATTTCTCTCGTCCGGATAGTTTCATATTTAATGAAAATGTTTATAAAGTCCGGCAGAAAATCGGGATGTTTCTGGCTAAGGATGATGATATTAAAGCAGATATAGTTGTTCCTGTACCTGATTCCTCGAATTTTATTGCCCTGGGATATTCTAAAGAAAGGAACATCCCTTACGAGATGGGACTTATACGTAATCATTATGTGGGAAGAACTTTTATTAAACCTGAACAGACAATCAGAGATGAAAGCGTAAATCAAAAATTCAATCCTCTTCCCAATTTCTTTAAAAATAAAAAAATTGTTTTAGTAGATGATTCTATTGTCAGGGGAACGACCATAAAAAAAATAGTTAAACTGATTAAAAAAGCCGGAGCTGAAGAAGTTCATCTTAGAATAGGATCCCCGCCTATAAAATTCTCCTGTTATTATGGAATTGACACACCAACCAGAACAGAATTGATTGCTAATAATAAGACAGTAGAAGATATTAGGAATTTTATAGGAGCAGATTCCTTGAAATATTTAACTTTAGATCAGTTGAATGATTCAGTAAAAAAACCACAAGATTATTGTTATGCCTGTTTTGACGGCATATATCCGATGAAATAAAATGAAAATAAAAACCTGGGAAGAGATTCATAAAATTGTTTTAGATTTAAAAAGCAAGAAGAAAAAAATTGTTTTTACTAATGGTTGTTTTGACATCTTACATGCAGGTCATATCCAATATCTACGTGAAGCAAAAAGGTTGGCTGACATACTTATTCTTGGATTAAATAGTGATGAATCAGTGAAAATACTTAAAGGAAAAAACCGACCTATAAATAATCAACAAGATAGAGCTTTAGTTTTAAGTGAACTTATTTCAGTAGATTATATCGTTATTTTCCAAGAAGATACACCATACGATTTAATAAATTACATTAAACCAGATATTCTTGTAAAAGGTGGGGATTGGAACATAAATGAAATCATTGGTTCTGATGTTGTTTTAATGAGTGGAGGTCTGGTTAAGAGTCTTTCATATAAAGAAGGGTTTTCAACTTCTGATTTATTTAAAAAGATAAAGGATAATTTTTAGTATGGAGTATCAAGAAGACATTGCAATAGTAAAAAAATATAAAAATGGTATTGCCTTAGTTGAAATACAAAAAAGTGAAGCTTGTAATTCATGTTTAATGAGTAAAGTTTGTATGGGAAAGGATAAATCATTCCTTCATAAGATAACAACCGATATGAAATTAGAAATCGGTGACCTGGTGAAAATCTATATTTCTCCGGGAGTAAAGATCTTTTCTTCATTTATTATTTTTATATTTCCTGTTTTAAGTATGATTTTTTTTTATTTTTCAGGGAAATACATTTTCAAATTAACTGAAAACTTTTCAATCTTACTTTCTTTTGCGGGATTGTTTTTAAGTGGTGTGATCATTTACATAATCGATAAAAAATACTCTAAGAAGATACATTTTGAAATAGTTGAAAAGGTGGAATAATGAGGATACATCTAAATGAAATGGTATTTTACGGACATCATGGTGTGCACCCTGAAGAGAGAAAACTAGGTCAAAGATTTATTGTGGATTTTACTTATGAAACAGACCCGAATCTGGACCAGAAAATTAAACATATAAATGATACTGTTAATTACACAAAGGTATATGGGATTATCAAAGATATTATTGAAACCAGGGAATTTTTTCTCCTGGAAGATTGTGCTAACATAATATTAAATTCGGTTATGGAAGATTTTCCAAAAATAGAAAAATCTATTATAAATATTAAAAAACCATCTGTTCCAATTAAAGGCTCAATAAATTCTGTAGAAATTGAAATGGAAAGAATCAGGTAATGATTTGTTATTTAGGACTTGGTTCCAACCTTGGGAATAGAGAAGAAAATATATTAAAAGCAAGGTCTGAGTTAGGATCATACCTTGAGATTCTCGATATTTCAAAAATAATTGAAACAGAACCTTTTGGTAAAAAAAATCAATCGAAATTTCTGAATTGTGTGTTAAAAATCAGAACCGTTTTATCTCCTGAAGAATTGTTATTTACATGTCTGAATATTGAAGATAAATTAGGAAGAGAACGTAAAGAAAAATGGGGTCCGAGAAATATTGATATTGATATTTTATTTTATGGAAACGAAATCATAAACCGATCAAATCTGCATATTCCCCACCCTGAATTACATAAAAGAAAATTTGTATTGCAATCCTTAAATGAAATTTGTCCTGGGTTTGTACATCCGGTTTTAAAGAAAACAATAGAAGATATAATCAGGGAGCTTTAATGAAAAAATTGGCTTTTATCATCCTGGCTGCTGGAAAAGGGATCAGAATGAAATCCAATAAACCAAAAGTGGTTTTTGAATTCGATGGACAACCTATGATAAATAGAGTCATAAAGACTGCTCGGATGATCAATAGTGAAAAAATCGTAGTTGTTGTTGGTTATAAAAAAGAGATGATTATTGATGTGATTCCAAAAGATAAAAATATATATTTTATTGAGCAAAAAGAGCAAAATGGTACAGGGCATGCTGTAATGGTCACTAGAAAGCTTTTTGAAAATTTTGATGGAGATGTTTTTATTCTTTGTGGTGATGTTCCTCTTCTCCGGTATGAATCTTTGAAAGGAATGCTTAAGAAACATAGAGAAACAAATTCAGCTTGTACGATTCTTACCGCAATAATGGAAGATGCCTTTAAATATGGAAGGATTGTTAGAAATAAAAAAGGTAATGTATTGAAGATAGTTGAATTCAAAGATGCATCTGAAAAAGAAAAATTAATAAAAGAAATTAATACCGGTATTTACTGTTTTGATTCCAAAAATCTTTTTTCAGCTTTATCTAAAATAAATAATAAAAATGTGCAAAAAGAATATTATTTAACTGACATACTTGAAATACTTAATAAAGAAAATAAAACTGTAGTATCAGTTGTGTTGGAAGACATAATAGAAGCTTCAGGTGTTAATTCCAGGGAGCAATTATCCAATCTGGAAAAAGAATATTTAAAAAACAAAAATTATTATGATAAATAAGGAGATGTTATGACTGATATTTTATATTCTCCTTGGAGAATAAAGTATATACTTTCAGAAAAAGAAAAAAAGTGTATATTTTGCCTTAAACCTTCCAAAAAGGATGATGAAAAGAATCTTATCTTATTCCGATCCGATTCGAGCTTTGTAATAATCAATACTTTTCCATATAATAACGGGCACTTGATGGTTGTAACCAACAATCATGTATCCTCATTGAATGATCTGAATGATATTCAATTAAATGACCTTTTTAAGATAGTAAGGTTGTGTGAGAAAGTATTGAAAAAGGTATATAACCCGGATGGGATAAACATTGGTTTGAATCTTGGTAAAGCTGCAGGGGCAGGTATAGATGAGCATTTACATGTACATATTGTACCCAGATGGATTGGTGATGTCAATTTTATGACTTCAATCAGCGGAACAAGAGTTATTCCGGAATCTTTCGAAAAGACTTATAAGTTGCTTAAAGAACAGTTTGACAATGCAAAGGTCAAAAAATAATTTGTCACCTGCTCAAAAAAAAGAGTTAACAGGCTATTTTATAGTCTTAGTAGTACTTTTAGTAATTTTGTTCTTTTTGTTCTTTAATCAAAAAAAAAATAGTAAAATTGAAGAAAATATCTCTTTTTCTTCCGTAAAGATTGCTTTGTTGAATGGATGTGGATATAATAATGTTGCTAAGGAAGTAAAAGACAACATAATAGATAAAAATATCAGTAACCTGGATATAATATCCTGGAAGAATATTGAAAGTAAAATGTTTATTTATGATAAATCAATTATAGTTATAAAAAAATATAATAAGGAGAAATTAGATTTTCTCGTGAATATAACAGGGATAAACAGAAGAATTTTTGCTATTAATGATAATTATATTGAAGAATATCAAATTATACTTGGAAAAGACTATAAAAAATATTTTAAATAACCCGAAATAGGATTAGAATGGGAATAAATCAGAAGGAAATTATAAATAATATAATAAATTGGGCGGAAGAAAAAAAAGCTGAAAATATAGTTTGTTACGATGTGAAAGAAAAATCTGATTATGCTGATTCAATTATTATCTGTCATGGAACTAATGACCTTCATGTAAAAGCAATAGCAGAAAATATAATTGATCATTCAAAAGAGCACAAGATTCGACTTTATGCTGTAGAAGGTCTGGAAAATGCTAAATGGATACTTTTAGACTTCATAGATATCATTGTTCACGTTTTTAATGAGACTACTCGTGATTATTATAAATTAGAAGAATTATGGAATATTAATTCAAAGAATATAAAAGAACTAAGTGAGAAAAAATGTTGAAGAAAAAGATAGTTGATGATATAAAGAAATGTTTAAAATATCTTAAACTTGAAATTGATAAAAATATTAATGTTGAAATACCACATAATATCGAACATGGAGATTTTTCAACCAATGTAGCTCTCCTGAACGCCAAAAAGAATAATCTGAAGCCCAAAATAATGGCTGAGAAAATTGTAGAATACTTTTCCAAAAAGAAAGACTATAAATCTGCTGAAGTCGCAGGACCGGGCTTTATTAACTTTAAAGTAGCAAATAATGTTTATCATAAGATCCTGGTTTCTATAGTTAATAAAAATTTACATTTTGGTTCTTCAAATTATGGCAGAAAGAAAAAAATATTAATCGAATTTGTAAGTGCTAATCCAACCGGACCTTTGAATGTTGTAAGTGCAAGAGCAGCTGCTTACGGAGATTCACTTAACCGAATTATGAATTTCGTTGGATTTGAATCCTTCACTGAGTTTTATGTAAATGATGCAGGTAATCAAGTTGATATTCTGGCGGAATCAATCGAGATACGATATCGTGAGCTTTATGGTGAAAGAATTCACGATTTTCCATCTGAGGCTTATCATGGAGAGTATGTAAAAGAATTAGCAGCTAAACTCAATTCAATTGAAGGTTCCAAATTATTTCACATTTCAGAAAAAGACAGATTAGAGAGAATGAAGGATTTTGCTCTGGAAGAAATCCATGCTTTGCAATTAGAAAGTCTGGAAAAATTCGGTGTCTCTTTTGATAACTGGATGTATGAGAAGAAATTACGTCAAGAAGGGATATTAGAAGAAGCTTTGAGCTACCTGGCAGAAGAAAAATGTACATACGATAATGACGATGCTGTATGGTTCTCTGCCAGTAAATATGGAGATGAAAAAGACAGGGTTTTAATAAAATCTGATGGAAATCCAACCTATCTTGTACCGGATATAGCTTATCATATTACCAAATATCAAAGAGGTTTTGATTACTTAATAGATGTTCTAGGACCCGATCATCACGGTCATGTAGCAAAATTGAAAGCTGCTATCAGAGCACTTAAATACAATGTAGATAAACTTGAAGTTATTTACCTGCAACAAATTAACATTTTCGAACATGGTGAGAAGGTCATGATGTCTAAACGAGCAGGTAAGATCGTTACTATGGATGAACTTATCCAGGAAGTCGGTAAAGATGCAGCCCGTTATTTCTTTATAGATAGGAAACCCAATGCTCATTTAAATTTTGATCTGGAGCTGGCAAAAAAGAAATCATCTGAGAATCCGGTTTATTATGTTCAATATGCTCATGCTAGAATTTGCAGCATCTTGAAAAAAGCAAAAAAAGAAAAGATATCTCTTAAAAAATTCAATATTAAAAACCTGCGTAAGCTCACTAAAGAGAATGAGTTACGAATTATCAAGAATCTCATGAATTTTCCATCTATTCTTAATTCAATTGCTGATCACAGGGAACCTCACAGGTTAGCTGCTTACATACATGACCTTGCAGGTATTTTTCATAAATATTACGCAAGATATAAGATCATTAATCCAAAAAACTTCGAGCTGAGCCAAAGTCGTTTATATCTGATTACAGCTATCAAAAATATTATTGCGATTTCATTAAATTTAATGGGAATATCATCTCCTGAAAAAATGTAATAAAAATTAACATATTAGTAATCATAAAAAGGCGATAGAAATCATATGAAAAATTTAATTAGTGTCTTGATTATGCTAATAATGGTTTATGGTTGCAGTAACTCAACAACACCTGATGAAAAACCTAAAGTTTCCACAAACTCGCTACACTCATCGTGGCACACGTATGTTGTGCGAAATATATAAAGGATAGTTTTTATGAATACCAATAATCTAAAAGAATTAAAAATAGGAGATTTGATAGCAAAAATTCCTATAATTCAAGGAGGAATGGGAGTTGGAATTTCTCTATCCGGGTTGGCATCCGCAGTAGCTAACGAAGGAGGTATCGGGGTTATTTCTACTGCAGCTATTGGAATGGCTGAACCTGATCTTTTCACGAATTTTTTGGAAGCAAATATTAGAGCGTTAAAAAGGGAGATTAGGAAAGCCAAAGAATTAACTAAAGGAATTTTTGGTGTAAATATAATGGTGGCATTATCAAATTTCGCTGATATGGTAAGAACTTCTATTGAGGAGGAAATAGACATTATTTTTTCCGGGGCTGGACTTCCCCTTAATCTTCCCCAATTTTTAAAAGGAACCCAAAAGACAAAGTTGGTTCCTATTGTTTCCTCTGGAAGAGCAGCCAGTATTATTTCTGAAAGATGGTTAAAAAAATATAATTACATCCCTGATGCTATAGTGGTAGAGGGACCGATGGCAGGGGGGCATCTCGGATTTAAACAGGAACAAATTAACGATCCCGAGTATTCGTTAGAAAAACTGATACCAGAAGTAATTAAGGAGATGAGCCTATTTGGAGAAAGACATAAGAAGTCTATTCCGATAATCGCTGCTGGAGGCATATATACAGGAGAAGATATTTATAAATTCTTACAGTTAGGTGTTTCCGGAGTGCAGATGGCAACACGCTTTGTTACCACTTATGAATGCGATGCATCTATAGAATTTAAGAAAGCTTATTTGGATTCAAGCAAAGAAGATATTGTGATTATCAAGAGTCCTGTTGCTATGCCGGGAAGAGTGATTAGAAACAAGTTTATTGATGATGTCAATAAAGGGGAAAAGAAGCCATTTAAATGTCCCTATCACTGTATTATAACCTGTGATTGTAAAAATAGTCCCTATTGTATTGCTCTTGCTTTATTAAATGCCCAAAAGGGTAATTTAAAACATGGATTTGCGTTTGCTGGAGAGAATGCTTATAGAACAAAAGAAATTATTTCTGTGAAAGAATTGATTGCATCTTTGTTAGAAGAATATGAGAATGCGTCTAATCGATCTAATTCGCACAACAACGGATAAAAGGCTTCGTCCAAATTGCCTTCGGCAACTTCTTTTATCCGCAAAACGTTACATTTATATATAAAAGAAGAGAATTATGAAAAAAATATTAATTATCTCCGATACGCATAAAAATCAGGTATTGTTAAGAAAAGTTTTATCAAACGAAAAGAATATCCCAATTATTTTTCATCTGGGAGATTGTTATGAAGACCTGGATCCAAATACAGACCTGACTGAAGGGAAGGAAATTATTAAAGTACCTGGGATTTTTCATGAAAAATATTTGAATAAAAAATTGTCAGCAGTTGAGATATTCAAAGTAGAAGAATGGAGCTTCCTTTTAGTACATAACCTTCCTGACGCTATTAACAAGGACTTTGAAGCTGATATCTATCTTTTTGGTC
>JAUXFF010000203.1 GCA_030620155.1 Candidatus Cloacimonadota bacterium
ATGCCCGGTTATGGTTTGGTTGGAAATGCTCGGGTTTGTGCAGTTGGTAAAATATAATCCCACATCATTATTATTCTGGATCGTATTGGAAACAGAAAGGGTTGGAGAAGTTACTCCGGTAAAATAAATTCCGTAATCATTATTTTGAATTGTACAGTTTTGTATCGAAGGTGTAGAATTATTACAATAAACTCCGTTTGCCGTATAATAAGTAGCGTATTCGATCGTGCAATAATGTAGAGAACCGATCGATTCAGATTGAAAACTGATGCCGTACCATTCATCATCGGTTTCTCGCCTGGTAAAAGAAATTCCTGTTCCCGTCGATCCGATGGCTGTCAATCGCCCATAAACCCAAATATAAGCTCCATTTTCAAATTGGACAATACAACCGTCTTCGATTGTAAGTCCCGCATTATTATTTATTTGTACATATCCAACGACTATATGTGGATTATTGGCAGCATCCCAGTTAAAGTTTCCATCAGAATACGTTACATTTTCGTGAAGTTCTGCTTGGATCAATGTTGTGAAGAACATTAAGAACAAACAAACTAACAAACTCCTTTTTTCTTTGTGCATTTTTTCCTCCCAAAGCACTACATTCTTGGTGGTCTTATTATTTTTGTTTAGATTTTTTTCCGAATTGCTGAATATTTAAAGGATAATCATCAAATATTGCTTTGCAGATCAAATAACCACCACCAAGAGAATCTAGCAGGCTATTACCATATGCTTTTCCAAAATCCAACCTGTAATAAACTATTTTTGAGCTATCCTGCCCATTCGTTTCTGTATTATCATATCGCAATCCATGCCATCCTAAAGAAATAGCAAAATAAGAGTAACAATTTTCATAATTCCTCCTTTGGAGAAAAGAGAACCTTTATGTTAATTGGGTTCTCTACTGCGTAATTCTATACGCAAACAATTAGTTAATATATATCGGAATAGTGTCAAATTTTTTCTTAAAAAAATTTATTTAATACTTTGCAATATAGGGGGATGAACTTAGGAGCAGAAGGTATTTTCGTAGAAAAAAAGTGGGTGAGATGTATGAAGATCAGCAAAAATATCGTAACCTAATTTTAACCCAACTTCACTTTAATACCCGGAAACAATTTTAATACGCCAAGGCGCACAAGTTTTCAATTTTAAAGTGTCATATATCAATCCGGAACTACGAAAATTCTCTAAATCGATTAGATAAGTAGGATATTAATACTTATTCTTTGATTGTATTCTGCTAATTGTTTATATTTAGTTATGAATAAGCAATCACCGCAACAACAACATCTTCCTGATCTTAGAATTCTCTTTTGTTTTCAGCTTATAGAAATAAATTCCTGATGAAACAGGTTTGTTGTTATCATCTGTACCGTCCCAGGTGACTGTTCCCTGACACCCTTCGACAAGCTCAGGGTGACAAATAAAAGTTTTGATTTTTTGCCCTTTGATATTATAAATGAAAATCCGCCACGGTGGACAAGTCTCTGCGTCCTCTGCCTGTCCGGGCGTAGTTGAACGAAGCCCGACATCCTCTGCGGTGAATTGAATCGTTGTAAACGGATTGAAGGGGTTGGGATAATTCTGATGAAGTGTGAATATTTTAGAAATCCCATTGTTATGTTCCTGAACTCCTGAAGGACCAATAATATCGCTGGAGAATCGTGGTAAGAGCTTGAAATTGCCATGTCTGTAATACTGAATTCCCGTTACATCATAATAACCACCCAGCACAGGAACGAAATCTTCGATCAAAGCATGATAAATTCTAGTTGAACCCGAACCATCATCGATCGACCATTCTCTCCAGCCAAGATCATCATTGTCGCAAATACCGCTTACATTCAGTAGAGCACTCTCGTAAGCTTCTGCATTATTACCCTCTGTACTTATTTCACCGGTACTGACAGGAATCGGGGTGATGCCGTCAGTCCCATTTTGAAGAACTTCGAAATCAGATACATCTATGAGTATAGTCAGATCTCCGAAAGCTTCTGCAACAGTTCCGTAAAACCTGACACTGTCATTTTGAACAGCTTCTATTGAATGATGTACCATAATACCAGACCACATTCCGATTGAATCCTGAATAAAAAAGGAATCATTTGAAAAACCAAAGGGTTCGACCGAAATGATACCGGAAACTGTGACTCTCTCGTTAATCAAAGGGGAATGACCTGTTGGATCCGATGTATATTGAATATCGTATATTGTTAATGATTGTACAGAGTCAGAATTCGAAAATCCAGGGGTTCCATAGTCGCCATCACCGAAAATCTGCGTTGAACTTCTCCAGCTAAATCCAAAACTGTTTTCCATATTTGCATTCAGCAGTGCCATGGATATTCCCTCAGAATTCGGGAACGTGTCACCACTATCATATCCTACACTATCAACCACAACAACACCAGAGAGAGATAAAATTACAATTTCATCCTCAGAATCATCGAGCACAAAATTATCATATTGATAATCTACTTCAACACCTCCATTGGTTGAATAATCTGAGTTATTGCCAAGTACTAAATACTCACCGGGTAATAAGGTCAGCGGATGGGAAATAATATGAAAGTCGGTATTTGTATCCTGTAGATACCAGCCGTAAAGATTAACATCAACTGAACTGGTGTTGGTTATTTCAAACCATTCACCAAATTCATCTTCTACAGAGTTTGGATTATGCATAATCTCATTTATTACCACAAGGGATAAGTTTAAACGGGGATAAAAGTAAAGATGTGTGGGAATGCTCAACCCTTCCTCACTCAATGTATAATATCCCGAATTATCGGCAGCCCAGCAAACAGCTTCACCCTGAACCTCCTCGATATAGGGCAAAAGGACAGGATCTTCATTAAATGCATCCCAGAGATTTTGTTCAGGATCGCGATCCCAGTAATAAATATTTTGATATGTTTTTAAAAGTATTTCCAGTCCGGATGAGGAAATATCACCTGCCACAACCTGATACAGATTCAATGTCGCTACATGTTCGAGAATGATTAACTGATCTAATGGTTGTGGATAAGGTGCACGGTAAACCCGAATGTCTTCGAATTCTCTTTTGGAAACAACATAAATATCTTTGGTAAGGGGATCCAGCATTAATGTTTCCGAATCTCTGTTTCCATCAGGATATTGATATATAATTGTTTCAACATCATATAATGTTATTTCCTGTGGAGATTGATTATAATTTACAACTGGTTCCTGTATACGATATATGTATTTATATTCATGAACAGAGTCATTATCACCAATCTCTCCGATATAAATATAATTGATATCCGGATCAGGTCCGGGACCTATAGCAATATCTTCCCAATCCCGATTTTCTACTCCATCAATCCAGTATATACCCAGGTGTGAACCTTGAGAATTAAAAGCAAATAACCTGTTTAAATGATTCCTGTCATTATGAGACCACAATACATGTGTATTTTGACTGCTTTCAACAACTCC
>JAUXFF010000140.1 GCA_030620155.1 Candidatus Cloacimonadota bacterium
CTGTATCTATGAGGTCATGCATATGAAGCATTCCGATTGATTTACCATCCTCATCTATCACCGGCAACATTGTTATTTTATTATCTTCCATTAAATTCAGAGCATCAACTGCAAGTGAATTGGCATAAACAGATTTCGGATTCTGTGTCATAGACTCATAAGCTGATTTTTCCAGGATATTTCCCGATTTAGATAATATTCTTCTAAGGTCACCATCAGTTATAATCCCAATTAATTTCCCTTTATCATCTACTACATTTGTACAACCAAGACCTTTAGAAGTCATTTCCAGGATTACTTTATCCATTTTCACTTCTGACGATACTAAAGGATTATTTTTTCCTGTGTGCATGAGATCTTCCACTTTATATATCAGCTTCTTCCCTATTGTTCCACCCGGATGAAATCTGGCAAAATCAGATTCTTTGAAATCCCGTTTTTTTAACAGGGCTATGGCTATTGCATCTCCCATTGCTAAAGTTACGGTAGTGCTGGAAGTGGGAACTAATCCTAGAGGTTCATATTCTTTAGGAACAAAACAATTAATAACAACATTGGAATTCTTTGCCAGTTGGGACTCTAAATTCCCTGTTAAAGCAATAATCGGGATTTTATGGAATTTTATATATGGGATAAGTGATACAAGTTCTTGAGTGTTCCCACTGTAAGAAACAGCAATCACAACATCATTCTTCTGCAGGATTCCCAGGTCTCCATGAATACCTTCAGCAGCATGTAAGAAAATTGCTGTAGTTCCAGTACTGGCAAGAGTTGCAGCTATTTTCCTGGCTATTATCCCGGTTTTACCCATTCCGGTTACTATAACCTTTCCTGTGCAGTTATAAAGTAGATCAATAGCTTCCTCGATATCTTTATTAATTCTTTTCGAAGCCTCAATAATGGCTTTTGCTTCTAAATTCAATTCATTTCTTACAGAATCAATAATATCCATAATAACCTCTTCTATTACTGTATGTTATTCATCTATAAATCCTGATTCATACAAAGATCATAATTTTGATTCGATCTCTTTTTGCAATTTCTCAATTATCTCCGTAATCTTAAAACTCCCCAGATCACCTTCGGTATGTTTACGTACAGAAACAGTATCGGATTCCTTTTCCTTCTGACCAACTATAAACATATAGGGAATTTTCTTTAATTCAGCTTCACGGATCTTATAACCTATCTTTTCGCTTTTAAAATCAACTTCTACCCTGATTCCGGATTTTTTAAGATTATCTTTCACTGCCTGGGCATAATTATCGTAATGTTCTGATATTGGAATGACCTTTACTTGGACAGGACATAACCAGAGGGGAAAATTACCTGCATGATATTCGATAAGGGTTCCGAAGAATCTTTCAAGTGATCCCAGTAAGGCTCTATGAACCATAAAAGGTCTATGTGTTTGATTATCTGTACCAATATATTCCATATTGAATCGTTCAGGTAAATTAAAATCAAATTGTATGGTGGAGCACTGCCAGGAACGATTCAATGCATCCCTGATATATATATCGATTTTAGGTCCGTAAAAAGCACCGGCACCTTCATCAATCTTATACTGAATATCATGGTTATCCAGAGCTTTCCTGAGAGCTTCAATGCCTTTATCCCAATCTTCTTTTTTCCCTACAGCTTTCTTCGGCATGGTAGAAAGAAAAATTTCAAAATCTCTGAATCCAAAAGCTCGAAGCATATCCAGCGAGAAAACCAAAACTTTATCTATTTCTTCATTAAGTTGCCCAGGAGTACAGATAATATGTGCATCATCCTGAGTGAATCCCCTGACCCTCATCAATCCATGTAAAGCACCGGAATGTTCAAAGCGGTAAACAGTTCCCATCTCTGCATATTTTATTGGAAGTTCCCTGTAGCTTCGTTTTTGTGATTGATAAATAGCAATATGAAAAGGGCAATTCATAGGTTTAAGATAATATTCCTGACCTTCAACTATAATAGGGTTGTACATGCTTTCACTATAGAATTCGAGATGACCACTTGTTTCCCAGAGTTCGGCTTTCCCGATATGGGGAGTATAAACAACCTGGTAGCCAACTTCAAAGTGACGATCCAACCAATACCGCTCTATTATGGATCTCATTATTGCTCCATTAGGATGCCAATGAACCAGACCAGGACCAACATCATCGGAAATTGAGTAAAGGTCTAAATCCTTTCCTATTCTACGATGATCACGCTTCTTAGCTTCTTCCAGGTCATGGAGATATTTATTCAACTCTTTATTGGAAGGAAAACTTATCCCATAAATTCTCTGCAACATTTTATTTCTGGCATCACCATGCCAGTAAGCACCGGAAGTTTTCAAAAGTTTTATTGCTTTGATCTTTCCTGTATCAATTAAATGTGGTCCTCTACACAAATCTGTAAAAGTCCCTTGAGTGTATATCGAAATAATCTCCCCTTCAGGGATTTCATTCAGTAATTCAACTTTATAATCTTCTCCCATTTCCGAAAAGATATTTATAGCTTCTTTTTTGGAAACTTCCCTGCGAACGTATTTAAGATCCTGTTTGGAAAGCTCTTTCATCTTATTTTCGATCTTAACGATATCTTCATCAGTGAAGGGAATTTCCTTATCAAAATCATAGTAAAAACCTGTTTCAATAGCCGGTCCGATTGTTACTTTCACATCAGGATAAAGCTCTTTCACAGCCTGCGCCATTAAATGAGCTGTACTATGCCAATATACTTCCTTACCTATTTCTTTATCAAATTTAAAAAAATTAATGTCTGCATCTTCTTTAATGTTAGAATCCATATCGACAAGTTTTTCATTCACTTTTGCAGTTACAACAGTTTTAGCGAAACCATGACTTATGCTTTCCGCAATCTCCAATGGTGTTACATTTTGTGGATATTCCTTCACAGAATTATCCGGAAATTTTATATTTATATTCATTTTAACCTCTTTAAAAAAATCTTCAATCAGAAATAATTACTAATTTATTTGAAAAAAAGAAACAATATTTTTATAACTTATTTATTCGTTAATTACGTATTTTTTTTTCTGTTTCAGCTATCATATCTTTGATTTTCTCTGCTGCTTTATCCAGAGCTTCCTGTGGAGCAAGATTACCCCTGATCACCTTCTCAATCACATGTTGTTCCAGATAACTTCTAGTCTCGAACCATTCACTTATCTGGGGTTCAAATGTTGCATAATTAAGTTGATCATAAACAGAAGCAATTTCCGGGTTATTAGCAAGTCTGTTTTTCAAAGATTCCTCTTCAAAAGCGCTCTTTCGAACAGGCATATAATAAGTTAATTCAGACCATTTTGCTGTCTGTTTTGTATCGGTAAACCATTTAATAAATTCCCAGGCAGCCTTTTCAACCTCTTTATTCTCACTTTTGAAAATGGCAACATTTGTTCCACTGATGAGGTTTCTTTTGGTATCACGAACAGGAATAGCAGAAACTCCAAGATTAAAATCTATACCTGTTAGCTGCATATAAGCCAGAGAAACACTGGAATCTTCATAAAAAGTAACCTTACTTGCCAGAAAATCATTCTGCCCTTCATAACCTGGTGAAAGATAACCGGTCTTATCAACATTTATAATATTCGTTAAAAATTCTAAAGCCAATACACCTGCTTCGCTGTTGAACAAAGGGGTTTTATTGTCTTCAGACATGATCTCACCTCCAGCTTCCAGAAGTAGATTCTCAAACTTCCAGGCACTTATTTTCAGGGTTGCTCCGTATTGATCAATAGTTCCATCACCATCTTTATCAATAGTTAACTTTTGACAATAATTGCGATATTCATCCCAAGTTCTGGGTGGAGAATTCGGGTCAATCCCATTCTGAAATAAAATATCCTTATTATAATACATTACCATTACACTCTTATTAAACGGGAAAGACCATAATTTTCCTTTAATAGTATTACAATCAATGAAAACCTGGAAAAAATCTTCCAAATCTTTATCTCCAAAATCCGGATCAGCTTCAATAAAATCACTAACCGGCACAAGCACATCACCATCGATCATATTGGCAGTCCAGGCTTCATAGGACTGAGCAATATTAGGTTGATTACCTGTCTGGATAGAAGCCATTAATTTCTGGGAAAGAGCAGTATAATTTCCCATATTTATAGCTTTTATAAAAATCTCAGAATGAGTATCATTAAACTCGTTTACTAATAGTTGTAAGGCATCTCCCAAAGGACCACCCATAGCATGCCAGAAAACAACTTCAGTTACATCTTCGGGTTTTTGAGCTTTTTTCTGACATCCAATAAAAAATATACTTAAAATTATCATTATAAATAAAATTTTCTTCATTATTCTCTCCGTTTTTTATTTTTGGCAAATTAAAAACAAGGGTATCAAAGTCAATAGATTTTTGAAATTTATAAATTTGTTTTGACAAAACTATATGAAAGCAGATAAATAAATTTAATATCGGAGGTGGGTATGATTCAGACTAGTTATTCCAAAGCAATAAGTGCGGTTAAGAATCCTGCTAAAATAGTATTAGCAATTGTAAAAGATAAGAATGGAAAAATTAATTTGATCACTCTTGAATGGTTTATGAAAACGTCGATCAAACCCCCAATGATGGCTATATCTATAGGTCATACGAGATATTCATATAAATGCCTGCAGGATTTCAGATATTTTAATTTATGTTTTCCTTCCAAAGAAATGAGTGATGCTGTTATGCTTTGCGGTACAAAATCAGGACGTGATTTAGATAAACTTGAAGAAACCGGATTGGATTGGTTTAAGGGAAAACTGGCTCAACTTCCTATTCTGAAGGAAGCTGCTGCTAATTTTGAATGTGTGGTTTATACCCAGGTGAAAAGTGGAGACCATACAATTTTTGTAGGGGAAGTGAAATATTCCTGGTTAGATAAAGAAAAAGAAATCTTACTTTTTGAAGATATCTAAATAAAATAAAGGATTAAATAATGAAACAAAAAGGATCGGAAGAAAACATTAGAATGAACAAACAAATAACTGAAGAATATGATCAAATCATAAAAAAATCAAATAAACCCAAAATTCTGATTTGCACACCTGAAGTTACAGAACTTCCGGAGGGTATGGGAAATGCTGCGAATATGGTAGCAGCAAAAGGTGGAGGTCTGGGAGATATCTCAGCAAGTTTAATTCGTTATTTGAATGAAAGTAAAGAATATGAACTTCATATAGTTCTCCCAAAATATGACAATAAGATAAAAAATATTGCAGCTATAACAAATAAACAGATAGATAGACTGGCAATAATCTTAAGCGGTAAAGGTATTCATCTGGTTAATGATAGTGCATTTTCTTATATCTCCGATCCCTATCAGGAGCATAAAATTCATACCAGTATTAGAAGAGCATTAGCTTTTCAAAGATTTATTATTAATGACCTTTTAGATTGGATACAGCCTGATGTGGTTCATTGCAATGACTGGATGACAGCTTTAGTTCCTGCTGCTGCCAAAGCAAAAGGGATAAAATCACTATTCACTTTGCATAACATTTTTACAGAAAAACAGACTTTAATGGATATTGAGCTCAGTGGTATAAAACCGATTGAATTCGCAGAATGGCTTTATTTTGAGCAATTTCCTGAAAATATTAATCAAAACTGGCGGAAACATTTTGAAACAAACAAAGTCGATTTTACAGCCAGTGCTATTTTCGCTGCAGATTATTTTAATACAGTCAGTGAAACTTTTTTGAAAGAACTTAAGGAAAATTACTTTCATGATATTGTACCGAAATCTATTTACGAAATGATTAAAAAGAAATATGAAGAAGGAAGAGCTGTTGGGATTACAAATGCACCAAATGATACTGTGAACCCTAAAGTAATGAGAAATATTATTAATTTTAATAAACATAATGTTATGACAATTAAAGCTGAAAACAAGAAATTATTTCAGGAAAAAATGGAGCTGCCAATTGAACCGGATATACCTTTGTTTTTCTGGCCTAATCGTCTTTACTTTCAGAAAAGTCCTGAGCTTTTAATTGATAATGCAGAATATTTTATTAAGAAATATGATATGCAAATTGCAGTTGTTGCTAATGGAGATATAGAACTAGAAAAGAAGTTAGCTCGATTATCTCAAAAATACCCGGTAATTTCTTATAAACATTTTAATGAATCACTTGGCAAACTGGGAAAAGCAGCATCTGATTTTATTTTAATGCCATCAAAATATGAACCCTGCGGTTTACCACAGATGGAAACACCACGTTTAGGCACCTTGCCTATTGTGCGAGCAACTGGAGGTTTAAAAGATACGGTTGAACATCTTAACATTAGGAAAAATACAGGTAATGGTTTTGTATTTGAAATTTGTGATAAAGCCGGTCTGGAATTTGGGATTAAAGAAGCCATAAAATTTTATAATTCACCTTTTGAAGTTCGTGAAAAGACAATCCAACGTATTATGAGCGAATCAAAAAGAAAATTTAATTTAAAGAATACAGCTCAAAAATATATGGAAATATATGATATCTTGATCAAAGAGTAAGAAGCAACTAAATAGGTTATAAAAATATGGTTAATATCTGGTTCCAATCAGCTCACTGATTATCCCAGAGGGAATCTGAGAATACGACAGAACCAACCATAAAATCTGGAATTTACTTCCTGTTAATAATAAAGAATAAATATCCTATATATAATAATATAAAAAAACAAGCTTCTGTTCTATC
>JAUXFF010000089.1 GCA_030620155.1 Candidatus Cloacimonadota bacterium
AATATAAAATTAGAGCATTGATATGAACCAGATTATAATCCAGGTTAAAAAGGAAAAAGAGAGATGAAAAAAATTGTTATTTTATTAATTATCTTAATTGTAATACTTTGTGGTTTGTCTTTTTATTGGCTAAACAAAATTCCCAAAACAGAAGGAATAGAAATTAATTTTAAAGGGAAAAAATTCAATATTAATAATTTCAGTAATTTCACATTTGAAACAATTATAACTAATCGTGGTGATGAATATTCAGGTTTCTCAATTAATGAGATCTTTAATTTTTTAGAAATCGATCCAAAAGATATAACTGAAGTAAGATTTTCTTCAAAAGATGGGGCTTATATTTCATTTAGTAAAGAAATGTTCTCTTCTCTTTATTTAACTTTCCAGGAAAAATATAAATGTTTTAGATTGATCATTCCTATAGATAAATATGGAGAACGCTGGTTGAAATATATAACAACAATTGAAATAAAATAATGCTGAAAATAAAGAACTTATCTTTTCGTTATAATAAATACCAGAATTGGATACTCAATGATTTTTCCTTAGAAACAAAAAAAGGCGACATAATCGCAGTAACAGGAGCAAGTGGAAGAGGAAAAACCACTATATTGAATATCTTAAGCGGAGTTATCCCAAAAGTCTTTAAAGGTGAATACAAAGGAAAAATTCTATTCAATAATTCAGATATTTCAGAACTTTCCCTGCCCCAAACTGCCCCTCACATAAGTTTGCTTATGCAGGAACCGGAAAATCAGCTCTTCTTCCCCACTGTTGAACAGGAACTGGCTTTTGCACCGGAAAATCTCAAACTTCCTACTTGTGAAATAAAAAAGAGAATTGAAAGAACTTTATCCATACTTGATATCGAGCACCTGAGATTTGAAGACACTTCCTCTTTATCATTTGGTCAGAAAAAACTTGTTGCTTTTGCATCGATCTTAACTTTATCTCCCGATGTGTTTCTTTTGGATGAACCTGCAGCAGGATTATCAAACAGCTATATTAACAGAATTACAGAAATTATTTCCTATCTTTCAAAAAATAATAAAATCATATTTATAGCAGAACAGTATCCGGGTCTTCTTAAATCAGCTAATAAATTTATAAAGCTAGATTAATATAAAATGAAAACTCTTTATAAAATTCAAAATCTTTCTTTTTCTTATGAACCCGGAAAACCTGTGTTCCGGAATGTAAATCTTGAAATTGATTTTAATGAATTTACTGTACTGAATGGTGAAACCGGAAGTGGAAAAACTACATTTTGCAGGATTCTGGCTGGTTTATTAAAATCATTTGAAGGTTCTATTCATATGGAAAATTCTGAAATCAGGAAAAAACCTGTTGATAAAATTTCACAAAAAATTATCTACATTAAACAAGAACCTTTATCAAATGTAGTTGCAGCAAATCCTGATGAAGACCTTTCAATCTGGCAGTATAAATTTCACTTAAAATTGAATAATGATTTTGAAAAAGATCGAGCTCAGGCTCTTCGCTTTTTGGAAATTGAAGATATTAAAAACCAACCCGTATGGGAACTAAGCAGCGGACAAATAAAACGTATAGGTTTATCTGCTTTGCTTCTTAATCCGGATAAATACTGGATAATAGATGAACCGGTTATAGGACTGGATGATAATCTTTTTGAAAAATTTATCTCCGTTTTAGAATTAAGAAAAAAACAGGGTCTGGGAACTTTAATAGCTTCTCATCAATCTGATATTTTCAAACCAATAACTGATAATTTTCTTAAAATTGAAAATAAAAATATAAAAGCTTTGAATAGTTCGTGATATAATTATGAAAATAAATCTTCGTACTTTACTTGTGATTGTTTTCCTTATTACATCTTTAGCTGTAATTTCTCAGAATATCTCTACTCAAATATTATTGATTTTAACTTCATTAATTTTATTAATTTCTTACAATCCAACCAGGCACAAATTCAAACATCTTTTCCACAGGTTAAAAAATTTAATTCCAATAGTCCTGACTTTAATGATCTTCCAGGTTTTATTCCGCAACGAGGGTGAGATACTATGGCAATACGGTTTTATTAAAATTACTTCAATAGGTTTGGATTATGGAATTGTTTCATCTTTGAGATTGCTCCTGATAATTTTAATTGCAGGTTTATTATTCGATATACCATATTATGAATATTTACTGGCTTTCAGAGGTTGGAAAATACCTTATGAAATCTCATTTCTAGTGGCTTCGGTAATACATTTCATTCCGATTTTTACTAATAAATTTCAAACAAGCATAGAAGCATTACTTTTAAGAGAAATCAACCTGCAGAAATTACCGTTTCTGAAAAGACCGGGAGCCTATTTATCCTTAATATTCCCTGTAGTAGCCAAAGCTATAGCAGATGTTCGCTATAGAGCTATTTCCCTGGAATTAAGAGCATTCCGCTTGTATAAAGAAAGAACTTATTTTCATAATCCCAAACTTAATCTGATTGATTATGTTATTCAAATTGGAGTTTTTTTAATTTTTTTATTGATAATTTATTTTCTAAAAATTTAATTTGTTTTTTATACATTCGGAGGATTAAATGAAGGTTTTTAGTGTTTCAGGTTATCATCGAACAGGTAAAACTTCAACTGTTATTGAGCTGATTAAGGAATTAAAACATCGAGGACATAAGGTGGTTTCAATAAAAGATATACATTCCGATGATTTTACCATGGAGAAGGAAAATTCAAATACTATGAAACACTGGGAAGCCAGTCATGATGTTGTATTTGCCCGGGGATTGACTGAAACTTATCAAATCTGGCATAAAAGGCTATCTTTAATTGAAATGCTTGACCTTCTGGATGCTGATTATGTAATTATTGAAGGTATGAAGTCTACTGCAGTTCCCAGAATCATTTGTGCTGAAAATAATAAGCAACTTCAGGAATTGGTTAATGGAACTGTGTTCGCAATCTCAGGAAAATATGCTGATAATCATAAGACATACAACAAGTTACCAGTGTTAAGTTCTCAAAAAAATATAAAAGACTTAGCCAATCTGGTCGAGCAGAAAGTTTTTGAAGTTCTGCCTTTACCTAAAGATGAATGTTGCGATGCTTGTGGTATGACTTGCAGGGAAATGGTAACGGAAATCCTCAATGGGAATAAAACAAGGGAAGATTGTAAAACAGACAGAAATCTAAATATTAAAATAAAGATTAATGGGAAAAATGTAAAAATTGTACCTTTTGTTCAAAATATTTTTCGTGACATAATTCTTGGGTTTATAAAAAATTTGAAAGGATATAAAAAAGGTAAAATTGAGATAGTAATTAACGATTGATTTTACCTTTAAAAAACAGGATTTATTAAGATGAAATCAAATATTATTATTCAGAAAGGAAAAAAACAAGTTATAAAAATCTGTCGTTCCAAAAAAGGATTCCAAAAGGAATTATACATTTACAAAAAAAATCTTTCTTTTGTGCCCAGACTTCTTGATCACAATGGGGTTAATACAATAATGATCGAATATATAGAAGGTATTCCCATTTCCGATCTATTACAACCTGATTTTAAAAAAATCGCTGAATTGTTCGTGGAATTACATTCCCTGGACTTCAAAAAAGGTAAAAGGGTCTGTCTAAATGATTCGAATCCGAAAAATTTTCTTTTCTGCAAAAAAACCAGGAAATACTATATGTTGGACTTTTCAGAGTGGGAGTATGATTATCCTGAATCAGACTTGATACATTTCCTGCTTTTCTGGGCTTCAATATATAGAGCTTCAAAATTTAAAAAGATATTTCACCAATTCATTAATGCTTATAAAAACAGCTTAATCATAAATCCGATCGAGTGGGAAATGCTTGTTCCTGAAATGATATTAAAATTCGATTCCCGCAGGATGAAGTTTTTCAAAATTGAAAGAAAAGTTAATCCGCACATATCAAAAAACAGGGAAATTCTTACTTATATTCAATAAAAAATTTATCAATACTATTTATCACCAATAACCTTATCAGCTCTTTTCAGGATTTCCTCTGAAAATTCTATCCCTTGCGCTTTTGCTGCAGATAAATTCAAATATAATCTTTTCTTCGTTAACAATTGATAAGGAATATCCTGAACTTTCTCACCCTTGATGATTCGTACAGCTAATCTACCACTTGCAAATCCACCATCATATAAATCAATTCCCAATCCTGCACATGCCCCTTTGTAAACATTTGCTGGCTCAGTAGTAAAGATAGGTACCTTTTCTTCCTCTGCTACTTTCACAACAGATTCAAAAGCAGAAGTAACAGTATTATCCGTTGCCACAACAAATACATCAATCCCTTTTGTAACAAGCATCTGTACAACCGTATAAACTTCACTTGATGAGTTTACAGAAGTTTCTACTATCTCAATATTTTTCCCTTTAATAGCTTCACGAAGTCTTCCAACACCGAATCTCGAATTTGATTCGGAAGGATTCCAGGGAACACCAATTTTTTTAGCATCAGGTGAAATTTCTTTGATCAAATCAATAAAATCATTCATATCAAATGGATCATAGGTCCCTGTTACATTTTTGGGGATCTCTTTTATCCCTAATTGTTGAGGATGAAATGCAGCAGTAGAGACTACAGGTATATCTTTCACAAAATTACATGCAGAAACCAAACAAGGTGAACTATTTGTAATTATTAAATCTACCTTTTCCTGAACAAACTCTTGTAAAATTAGATTGATATTTAAAATTTCTCCCTGAGCGTTTCTATAAACTATCTTTATATTCTTACCATCAATAAAACCGGCCTCTTTCATAGCATCAATAACACCTTCCCTTGCCATATCTAAAAGAGGTGTTTGAACGATCTGGACTATTCCAATTTTATAGAGTTCTTCTTTTTTTTGTTTTGTACATCCGGATATCACAACAACTGAAATCAGGATAAATACAATAATGCTGTAATTTTTAAAAATATTAAAATTTACTCCTTTCTTCCTTGTTTCCTACCCATGCACTTACTCTATCACCTGATCTGCGCTCTCAATTATTTCTTTTGAGAAATTTATACCCATAAGTTCTGCATTCTTCAAATTTATAACTAATCGCGGAACTACCACAGATTGGATTGGAATATCAGCAGGTGATTCTCCACGTAAAACTCTCGCTGCAATTTTCCCACCTGCATACCCGGATTCATAAAAATCAAATCCAAATGCTGCTAAAGCACCTAATTTAACATATTCAGGATCACTCATTATTATGGGAATATGCTGCTCTTCAGACACCTTTACTATTGATTCAAATGATGTAAGAACAACATTATCACCAACAATATAAAAAATGTCTATCCCTTTATCTGCCAAAGCCTGAGCTGCTTGTAAAACTTCATTAGAATTAGTAACTGTTAACTCAACTATCTCAATTCCTTTTTCCCGGCAGACTTCTCTCGAAGCTTTTAAAGCCGCTTCTGCACAAAGCTCTGAGCTACACCAGACAGAACCAAGTCTTTTTACATCCGGGAATACTTTCTGGATAAATTCAATTGTTTTTCTAACTGGTGGGAAAGAACCAACACCTGTAATATTCGGAGCATGATCTTCCGGTGATTTTGCTGCACCTGCTATATATGGATCAAATACAGCCGAAAACACAATATTAATATCTTTTACTTGTGCTGCTGCCTGTAAACAAGGTGTTGTCAAAGGTACGATCAAATCCACTTTCCTGGAAATAAATCCATGAACTATGGTCTGTATGGTCATATAATCTGCCTGCGCATTCTTATAATCGATTATGATATTCTCTCCATCTATAAAACCTTCATCTTCAAGAGCCTTAATGACTCCTTTCCTGGAGTTGTCTATTGCAGGATCCGGAGCAAACTGGAAGATTCCGATTGTGTATAGCTTTTCCTTTTCTTTTCTGGAACAACTGAATAATACACAAATGATCACCAGTAAGATAAAAATCTTAAATATTCTTTGCATATTTTCTCCTTTCTTGAATCACGGCGTCTTGTCAGGGCGTATCCGGCAGTTGCCGGAGAAGACTGAAGCTAAATTCTTCCTTTAGTCTCGGCGTAGCTAAATTCTACTTGCTTATCTTTAGCGAAGACGGATTGCTTTTCTACGTTTCCCTTTCGATGAAAGGGAATTTATAAGCCTTAGGTTTATTGCAAGGGATTCTGTTTCCCTGTCACGCCGTAGCAATATTCTTCTTGCTTTTCTTTGCGTAGGCGGATTGTCCCGGCGTAGCGTATTGAAGACCGAAGTTTCACGAAGCTGGATTTCTTCATAATTTATCCTCTTTGTTTTTCATTTTTCATTATTCATTACTACTCTTTTTTTATTTCCTTGTCTCTCGTCTCTAGTTTCTTTTTTTTCTTTCTTTTTTCTTTCTTTAGTCACGGCGTAGCGCAGCGAAGACGGATCACTTTTTACTTTATTATTTCCCTGCTTGTCCCGCCGTCTTGTCGGGGCGTAACAGAGTGAAGCCTGAAGTTTCACGAAGACGGATTACTTCCTACTTTTTACTTTCTACTTTTTACTTTTACTTTTACTTTTTGCTTCTCCCCGTCTCCCAGTCTCCTTCTTGTCACGCCATAGCAATATTCTTCCTTTAGTCCCGGCGTAGCTAAATTCTTCTTGCTTATCTTTATCGAAGACGGATTGCTTTTCTTTGCGTAGGCGGATTGCTTATCCTTAGCGAAGCCGGACCTGTCCCGGCGTAATGTAATGAAGCCGGAAAAAAACCTATTCTTGTTCTTCTCTGCCGATTATTTCAGTCGCAGTTTCAACAATTTCCTCCGAAATCTCTATTTCCATTAACCTGGCATTCTCAAGATTAATAATTAACCTTGGTACTACAACAGATTGGATTGGAATGTCAGCAGGTGATTCTCCACGCAAAACTCTCGCTGCAATTTTCCCGCCTGCATACCCGGATTCATAAAAATCAAATCCAAGAGCAGCCAAAGCACCTCTTTCCACAAATTCAGGATCATTCATTATTATTGGAATCTGCTGTTCTTCAGAGACCTTTACGATTGAATCGAAAGATGTGAGAACAGTGTTATCACCAACAATAAAAAAAACATCAATTTTCTTATCTGCCAATGCCTGTGCAGATTGTAGAACCTCATTAGCGTTTGTTACAGTGATCTCAATTAATTCAATCCTTCTTTCCTCACAAACCTTTCTTGCAACTATTAATGCTGCTTCTGAACATAATTCTGAAGTATTCCATATGGTTCCCAGTTTCTTTATATCCGGTAAGATCTTCAAAGCAAACTCGATTGCCTCTTCTACAGGTGGAAAGGAACCAACACCTGTAATATTCGGAGCATGATCTTCCGGTGATTTTGCTGCACCTGCAATATAGGGATCGTATATCCCTGTAAAAACAACATTAATATCTTTTACTTTGGCTGCAGCAGCCTGCACACAGGGTGTGGTGATAGGAACGATCATATCCACTTTCTTGGAAATAAATCCATCTACAATTGTCTGTATTGTCATAAAATCAGCCTGAGCATTCTTGTATTCAATCTTAATATTGACTCCATCTTTAAAACCTTCATCTTCAAGCGCCTTAATGAACCCTTTTCTGCAGTTGTAAACAGCAGGATCAGGAGCAAATTGGAAGATCCCGATTGTGTGAAAGTCTTGCTTATTTTTTTTACCACAACTGCATAACACAAAAATAATTAGCAGTAAAATTATGATTTTAAAAAACCTATGCATCATTTACCTCCTTCTTTATTGTTATTAAGAAAAATTTATGAGCCCTTCGTTATTCTTAAGAATTCACTTAATTTATCTCTCTCATAGATTTCATAGAAAGATTCCTCTTTCTTATCCTTATGCCATTTTACCAATCTTATCTCATCATTATCTATTTCGAGACATGTAATGCCTGTCGTGAAAATTCCGCAGCCTGTATTGAAATAGCAAGGCAAAGGCTTTCGATCAGGTTCAGTAGGATCGATATCTCTTCCCTTTTTCTTCTCTTCCTTTAAATTTTTTCTCTTTCTTTTTATTTCATTCTTATTTTCTTTTACCAGCTTATGATCATCCTTATGAGCTTTAATTTCTACCCGCAGTTCTGAGATTTTGTTTTCAAGCCTTTCTATATATGAAGTGGAAGCAAATATTGCTCGATGTGAGTGTCCACAAATAAAAATTACTTTATTCTCTTTTGCCCATGCATACATGATCTGCTCGTAATCTTTTGTAATCTTAGATTTGGTGACTGAAGGATTCCCGTATAATTTTAACCATCTTGCAACAGGTTCTAGAGGTTTTAATATTCCCCTTACAAAACATTTGCTTATCCAGCTATACTTATCTGCATCAAGACTGCCCTGATGCCCGTGCACAAGAAGGATGCAGCAATCACCATTTACATCATACATTTTCAGAGCCTCAGATGCTCCTTTTGCTCTGTAAGGATTTCTCATAGTGGGATCTGGAGAAGAAGCCCATTCTTTATCATGATTGCCAAACACACGTATTATCCTTTCAGTTTCGAATTTTCTGAACAAGCTGTAAATTTCTTCATCATATTCTTTCTCGATCATATCCAGATCGAACTGCCATAACTCTTCGATATCACCAAGCAAGATAATTCGATAATTATTCTCAAGATAATGAGTAAGCAGGCGTTTCATTGGTTCGATGTTGTCCCGGAAGTCGTCTGCGGGTCCGCCGTCTCCGAAATGCAGATCACTCAGAATTGCGTATTTGTAATTTTTTGTTTTCAGAACACTTACGGTATCGTTATCCCACAGACAGGAAAGCTGTTTGAAGGTTTCTTCTCTATCCTGTGCCATTGGTTCCTCCTTATAAGATTTGATTAACTTTTAAATAATACCATTTATAAAAATCAACCAATTTATATTTCAAATATTAATGAACTAATATAGTATTTCTACGTCAATCCAGATCAGAAACCTTTGAAACAGGACCTCTGAAAGTTACATCATTAAATTCTCTAAAATGAGCTTTCCCACATCTGATCTTTTGTGTTTCACTTTTTAGCAATTGTTGTCCTTCAGATTTTGTTTCTGCAACGAAATAAATTTTTGTTTCATCCTTTTTGATCAAAGCCCAATCGGGATTATATTTTCCGATTGGTGTTTTAATATTGAACCAGAATGGTAGTTTGAAATAGAATTCAATATCATCCCTGGATTCACATTCCTCAGCAAACTCATATTCAACATTTGAATCGAGTGGAATTATATTATCATATATTGTTTTTTTATTATTTTTAACTTCAAATTTTAATCTATCCAGATAAATATTAATTTCATCATCATCAAAAAGATGCATTTCATATTCTTTATTTCCGATTTTTTCATATTTGATTCCATCTATAATTAGTTCATTTAAAACTTCATTTATTCCCTGAACAACATAATCCATAAAAAGTTGAGGATTTATCAAAACATCATTTAAACGATTAGATTTTCTAATTATTTGTAAAATAGTGGAGCGAGTTAAACCGGTTTTATTTTGAATATAATTTAAAACATCTGGAATAAGGAATTCATTTTCAATATAAATCTTTTTTGAACCCTTAATGTCAAAGCCAACACTTTTATCATCATATTTTATTGCGGTTTTTGTTGATTTTAAAACAGTCTTTGTGATTTCAGGAATTTCTTGTATAGCTTTAGATGCTTTTTGTATCAGTTCGGAAGTTAGATAATTAACACGATATGTGGTTTTATATTTAATTCTTTCCCAGATTTCTTTGAAGTTTTCATCAAGTTCAAAACCTTTTCTGTATTCAACTTTTATTCTGTTTCGCTTATTCTTGATTCTTCCCTTGAAAGAAACACCGCAATCATCTTCAATCTCTTTCTGGAGTTGTTTCGCAAAATCTTCGTAGCTCTCATTGGCTATTACAGTTAAGCGATTAATATTATTATCAAAGATTCTTTCGCCATTCTGATTTACTGAAAGCCTTAAACCTCTACCGATTTCCTGCCTTTTCTTGAGTTCGGATTTGGTTTCATTTAAAGTACAAATTTGAAAAACATTCGGATTATCCCACCCTTCCCTCAAAGCTGAATGACTGAAAATAAATCTCAAAGGTACATCTGAATCTAATAATTTTTCCTTTTCTCTCATGATTAATTTGAAAGTATCGATGTCTGCTTGAGATTTTGCTGCTTTTTGAGAATCTTTAAAATGACCTTTCTTATCTTGGGCAAAATAACCATTATGAACTTCTTTTATCGAAAAAGGAATTAAATCTTTATAGGCAGTTTTTTCTGAATATTTATTAAAAATTTCCTCAAACCAAACTGCAAATTTGCC
>JAUXFF010000241.1 GCA_030620155.1 Candidatus Cloacimonadota bacterium
TCGTACAGGTGATAAATGGCACATCTATCCTATGTATGATTTTGCTCACTGTTTGGAAGATTCCATCGAAGGAATAACTCATTCCCTATGTTCAATCGAATTTGAAAATAACCGACCCTTGTATGACTGGTTTCTTGATCAATTAAATATTCATCATCCTCAGCAAATAGAATTTGCGCGATTGAATATGACATACACTGTTATGAGTAAAAGGAAACTTTTTGTTTTAGTTAAAGAAGGATTTGTGAAAGGCTGGGATGATCCGAGAATGATAACATTATCCGGATTAAGAAGACGCGGTTATACACCTGAATCTATCTGTAATTTTTGTGATCGAATCGGGATTGCAAAAGCTGATAGTACTGTTGATATGGCATTATTAGAATATTTCATCAGGGAAGATATGAACAAAAAAGCTCCTCGAAGAATGGCAGTAATTCATCCTCTAAAAGTGATAATAGATAATTATCCTGAAGATAAAGTTGAGGAAATGGAAGCTATAAATAATCCTGAAGACACCAGTATGGGAACTAGGAAAGTTCCTTTTTCCAAAGTTCTATATATTGAAAAGGAAGACTTCATGGAGGAGCCACCAAAAAAATTTTATCGTCTTGCTCCCGGTAGAGAAGTACGTTTGAGATATGCTTATTTCATAAAATGCGAACGAGTGGTAAAGGATAATAAAACAGGAGAAGTAATAGAATTACACTGCACTTACGACCCGGCAACAAGAGGTGGATCATCTCCAGACGGTAGAAAAGTTAAGGCAACTCTTCACTGGGTCTCCGCAATTCACGCATCAAAGGCTGAAGTTCGTTTGTATGATAGACTTTTTTCAAAGGAATTCCCTGAAGAAATTGAAGGAAAAGATTTTACATTAAATATCAATCCTGATTCCATTAATATCCTGAAATCTTGCCGAATTGAACCGAGCTTGGAAAATTCTAAGCCTGGAGATAAATTCCAGTTCGAAAGATTGGGCTATTTCTGTGTTGATCCTGATTCAACAAAGAAAAAGCTTGTATTTAATAGAACTGTCAACTTACGGGATACATGGGCTAAAATTCAAAAAGCACAGCAAAAAAGTAAATAACCTATTATTTCCAACATAAGTTAAAATTCTTTTACAATTATAAATTCGGATATAAATAGAACACAGATAGAACACTGATTTACCCTGTGAAATAACAGCTTCGCTGTTCCTGCTTTGCAGGATTTCACGGGGTGAACGGATAGGACGGATAATAACGGATTTCTTGTCACGGTGAAGTCCGGCATTTTAATCGTCTTTGGTGATCTGACGGAACAGCAGGGTGAGTTCTTTCTTCCTGCTTTTCTCTCTTTCCCTTTTATTAAAAGGGAACTGCAAGGGATTCTGATTTCTTGTCGCGGCGTAATAAAATCAAGCCCCAGCGGAGCGATCTGTTTTATAAGTTTTTTATATTTCAACTAAGTGAGAAACTTGAGTTATTCATTTTTTTATTAATATTTTATTTTTTCTATAAAAATCCTCAATAGATAATCTATAAAAATTCCGATCGTTCCCATTACTATTACATAAAATAACATATCAGGATATTTGAGTAGGTAACGAAAATCAAGCAACCTAAACCCAAGACCGCTGTTTACACCTAACATTTCTACTGCAATAATAGTTGCCCAGCCTAATCCCCATATAATCCTGAACAAATTGAATAAACTTCCAATAATAAGA
>JAUXFF010000184.1 GCA_030620155.1 Candidatus Cloacimonadota bacterium
CATGACAATTTCATTCAAATCAAAGTTCTGCATAATCTACTAGTAAATTGTACTTTGTCAACAGCCTGACTCGACCTTCCCAGGTCGAGAAATAAATTTTTCAGTATATCAAGGGTTGTAAAAATTAGCGACCAAGCCATGCCAGATCGCCAAAGGCGATTGAAAGGCAGGTAAACTGGTCGCTTTACGATAAATCCAATATTTTCTTCACTTCGAAATCAGATTCGTTTTCTGCTTTTTTCACAGACTTAAAAAAAATATCCAGTTCAGTAATTTTCTTTTTCAAGTCCTTTTTATTTATAGATTTATCAGATTTCAAAAAAATTAAATTCACTATGTGTAAGATAGGAAATAATTGATCGAAAGCTTCTTTATTGAACCATAATTTATCTTCAAATTTATTAAAAAGTAAGAAATCCTGGATTTCAATATCATTAAAAAGCTGCTTTAGAATTTTGGTATAATTTTTTAAGTTTAGATCAGTTCTCAAATTGCAAAATCTTGTTGCGATTTTCAGTAATGAGACAATATTTTTCTGGAATTTATCTCCGACTAATTTATTATAATTCGATTGGATTTCTTCCCCAAGTAATAATTCATCAAGCCATAGAGATGAGGTTAATAATGGTTTTTCATCATCAATAAGTTCACCCAGCCTGTAAATGAGAATCCAATATAAAATAATATAGTTTTCAGCTTGAGTTAAAGTATCCTGGCTACTCGTTCTTAAAGTCCTCTTTGGGAACATTCCCAACCATGTTGAAATATCTTCTAAAATTTCTTTTGTGATTAATTCAATTTCCCCATTTCCGTGTATGTGTTCATTTAATTCTTTAAGAAAATCAGTTATTCTGAATTCCATTTCGGGTTTGAAATTCAATTCGTAATCTTTAATATCACTTTGCCGAAGTTTTTCCATAAGAGTTATTACTTCAGAATCTACCATTGCAGAAAACTTATCCAGTAAAGGTTTTAATTCTAATCGTTTGATAGATATTTCTAGGTTTGGAACACCTTTTCCCTGGAGAAATTGAGTTAATTTTTTATATTTTTGTTCCTGATCATCTTCAACTTCTCTAAAATTCATAAAAACAGAATATTTAAAAGCACCAAGTTCCTGATGAATTCCGTTATCGAAGATTTCCTTAGAATTTCTGATAAATTGCATACCTTTGATAACATCCTGAAAAATTACATAATGGCTTGAATCATTATGAAGATGAAGAGCATTTCCCAGGTTCTTTCTGAGCCATTCTTTGTTATCTTTTTTTACAGTATTTGCCCATAGGATACGACCTGTTGTAAATTCATATTTGTTGTTGTAAACCACTAAAGATAATTCGTTTAGATTTTCATTGCTGTAAGCAAAAACATTTTCATTTAAATATCCTGAATCAGTCTCAAAATCATAAAGAAGGAAATTTTGAACTTCTGAGAAAAGAATTCGCTTTTTCAGGATCGGGAAAATCTCTTTTTTATGTCTTTCAACTAAATGCTGGTCTTCAGATTCATCCCATTTTGCTCTTGAAAATTCCATGCCATATCTTTCGGAAAATCCTTCAACCTGCCCATGAGCAAACATTGGTAAACCCGGCATTGTAGCCATAAGAATACAAACTCCGAAATATTTATCTTCTTTACCGAATTGAGCAAGGGCTGTTTCTTCATCAGGATTACTCATAAAATTCACAAAGCGTTTTAATATTTCCGGATTAAATTCAATAATATTATAGATCGATTTTCGGTATTTGGCATTATCTTCATCTTTCAACATATTCATGAATGCGCTGTTATAAACCCGGTGCATTCCGAGAGTTCGGACAAAATAACCTTCCATCATCCAGAAAGCTTCGGCAAGAAGAAGGGTATTCGGTGCTTCAACGGCAACTCTATCTACCACTTCACGCCAGAATTCCTTTGGCATGTGCTGATTGAATTCTGCCTTAGTTAAACCGAATTCAGCGCGGGATGGAATATCTCCACCTGTGCCAGGTAGCGGAAACCATAGTCTTTGTATGTGTTTCTTGGCAAGTGTCATGGCTGCATCAAAACGTATTACAGGGAATTTTTTTGCTATGTTTATTATATTTCGAATAACAGCTTCACGAACTTCAGGCAATAAATAATTCAATTGAGCCGTATCATTCCAGGGGATACTGGTTCCATCATTACCATGATAAATAAACCTGGTCGAATTGTTTCTGTGATCATACAGTTTGAATACCACAGCCGCATCACTCTTATCAAAATAATGGTCTTCAAGATAAACTTCTATTTCTTCTCTCCCGGAAATATTTTCTTTAGTAAAAGTATATGAAGGGAATGGGGGATATGACAATTGCATAAACCACTCAGGATGGTCGACTATCCAGTCCGAATCTAATCCAGTATGATTAGGAACCATATCACAGGCGATCCTGATACCGAATTTCCAGGCACGATATTGTAAACTCTTCATAGCTTCTTCACCGCCTAGAGCATCTGCTACCCTGTATTCTGCCAGGGAATAAGCTGAGGCTATAGCTTCCGTATTACCGGTTAAATGCTTACACTTCTGCGAAGCTTTACTTCTTTCCCACAAACCGATAAACCATAACCCGGTAAATCCTCTATTTGACAGCAAAACCAATTCCTCATCCGGAATTTGATCTAAAAACTTGATCTCTCTTTTATATTTTTTACTTAATTGATCCAACCAGACATAGGTACTTTTAGCTATCAGAACCAAATGCGGCATCCACTCCGAATCTCGGGTGAACTTTTCATATTCCTCTTCATCAAAATCAAATTGGTAAATCTGACTTGGTCCTGGACCCCCAAAACCGATTTTCTGTTCTTCCTTAAGTAAATCCATACCACTTAATATTCTATTCAGGAAATCACCCAGGTATTTTCCCCAGTTTTCTTTTATATATTCCAATTGTTTTTGAATTGAATCATGATATAGTACTGCAGGTTTCCTTAAAAATTCGATTAGATTTTCTTTCTTTTCATCAAAGAAAGGTTTTTTTGAAAAAAAATCGTTCAAAGATTCAGTTATTTTTGAATAAACTGAATTTTTCTTTAATGGCTCATCATCAAAAAGGTCTTTATATGAAGAAAAAGCTGGATTTTTATTTGTTAGCCAGGTTAAGATAATTTCTCTCAGGAATAAAGATTTAACATCTTCTTTAATTTTTTTCTCATTTATATAAAAATCTTTTTTATATCCTTCAAATAATTTTTCAAGATGATATTCACCGACCTGATCTTTTAAAAAAGAATATAATTCCTTAAAAACATTGGGGATTAAGTCTCGTTCGTATTTATTGATTAAAATTTGAATAGCATCTGTGATTAAGGTTAAACTATTTAATTCTCCACTTTTAACAGTTTTTTCCGGATTGGAAATTATATCCCGCTTATCATTCATTTTCTTTACTGCTAAATGAATAAAAGAATAAGAAGGAAAAAAAAGTTTCCCGGATTCGGGGAAAAATTTATCAGGGAATTTATAAAAATCTTTTGCCTTTATGTTGAGAGTTAAACCAAGTGTCGGTTTATTTTTTTTGTTGAGTTTATTATTCAAAGTTCATCCTTTTAATTAGAGCGGATTTTTCGACTCCTGAGTTAAGCGAGGAATCGAAGCAGATTGTATGTACATATTTCTAGTCGACTTCCCTGTTAAATCTTTTATTTCTCTTCTCCTGCTTGATAAAATATTTTATAACTTGTTGCAATTAATCAAGTTATAAATTATGGAAATTCACGACCAGCCATGCCAAATCGCCAAAGGCGATTAAGTCTCCAGAGGCGACTAAAAAGGCAGGTAAACTGGTCGTGTTACATAACAAACTGACACTATGTATAAAACCATTTAATATGATTATAAAAA
>JAUXFF010000118.1 GCA_030620155.1 Candidatus Cloacimonadota bacterium
AAGTCTCTCCGGAAAGAGGGTTTTCAATCAAATAAATATCATAAGTGAATATATGTTGGGTAGTTGTGTCTAGATCCAGGTCCAGGATATCATTCAGAGTTTTTTGAGCAGAGACTCCTTCATCATCGGTCACGCCGGGGAGTTTGGCAACCAGGACGAAAGATTTGCAGGAAGTATTCTCATAGAAGGAATTGATGTAGATATCGTTTATGATCTCATCTTTCAGACCTAAATCAGCAAATTTCCGAATATCTTCTTTACTCAAATCATATGTTACATTGAATATTTTACCTGTTTTGATTTTTCCTGTATCGATATTGAGGAAGCTTTTTGCTCCTCCGGCTATTTTTTCGCCTTCAACATCCCTGATGTTATCTTTTAAAATAAGCTGTATTTGATTTTTCAAGATTCTCCTTTTATTTCATTAAGATTATTTTTTTTGTATCCAAAATCTTATTATTTACCTGTAGTTGAGCGAAATAAATCCCGGATGCCTGATTACCTGCGTTCCATCCTTAATTTTCTATTTCTTTCATTTTATTAGAACGCAGTTGTTTTACATTCTTTTTAGAAATGACTCTTTTCCCAGTTTTTTCTTCAATCCCTTTTCTGGCATTGCCAGCGATAGTCCCCCCTTGATTGGCTATAATTTTATTTTCTTCAAATGTTTCAGGTTTCTTCTCTTTTGATATTTCCGTAGTTGTTACTTCTGCCAGCATATTCAGGACAAGCTCAAGATTGGTCATATTATCTCGTAAGTTTTCCTTTTTCAAGTTCTTAAACTTTTTGTAATTTTTCACACTTATTCCGGTCCAGGCTTTTGTTATTTCATTTGTCAGAATGGCAAATTCCAATCCTTCCTCTACTCCTCGTTCCTGCCATTCATCCGTTAGTTCTTTTCTTACCTCGATGCTTTTTAATCGCTGATTTATCCATTCTTTTGAATAGCCTTTTTGCAAGTATGTTTTCATCGCTCTGTCAAAAGCTTTTTCAGGATCTTCTGTTTCTTCTATTCTCTCATATCCGACCTTTGCCAACCAGAGTTTGAAAGGTTCTGCTTTAGGTGAAGGAATGGATTGAATAAGTCGCAAAAGTGTTTCTGTATCTGCGACATCAGTGTAATAAAACTTGCCATCAGATGATCGCATTTTCAGTTGACTACATTTTGTAGCCAACTGACTTCCTTCCTTTTTTAATCTTGCTTTAAGCACACTCCAATATTTTCTCGGATTAACACTTTGGGTTAAGATTGAAACCACATCGATAATAGAAAAATACCAAAGCTCCTTGTCTTCATCCCAATGTCTTCTGACATATTTCTTTTTGAAAACCGCCTTTGATTTATCTTTTTTCACTGAACCTCCATTAAGAGATAGCTTAAACTAACCCAAAAAATATCTGAAAGAAACGAGGAATTCATATGTCACTATTTTAAAAGCAGCATCTTCTTCACTGCTTTTGATTTGCCATTAACCTTTAGATTATAGAAATATATTCCGTTACTTACAGATTTACCAGATGTATCTTTCCCATTCCAAATAGCATTATGTAAACCTCGTTCATAATTTTCATCAACAAGAGTTCTGACAAGTTGACCCTTGATATTATAAATTGAAATTACTACCTTACTATCTTCAGGAATTGAGAATGATATTGTTGTAGTTGGGCTGCGTCCGGCACCTGACGGATTGAATGGATTAGGATAATTATTGAATAGAAATGTTCCGGAAGGAATAAGCTCTTGATCGTTACTTCCTGTAAATGGATAGATAAAATCAACTGTAACTGTCTCACCATCAGTAACTATAATATCCAGGGCAATTTCCGGATCATATCCTTCAACTGTACAGATAACATCATACATCGTAGCTGCCACGTCCATTTCATAATAGCCTTCTGCATTAGTAACAGTTTCAAACATACCTGCTTTTATCAATGCCCCTTCCACAGGGACTTCCTCGGCAGCGTCAATAACCGTTCCAGATATTATACCCCAAAATGGAACAAATTCAGTGTATAAATATTCAATCTCTGCTGTTCCCACAGCTCTTTCCCAAAGTCTGACTTCATCAACAAATCCATCTATTGTATTAGAATTTGAATTTCCAATATAAAATCCATTCCAAGCTGTAGGAAAGCCCATATTATTCCTGGAAGCAATTTTGTATCCATTTTTATAAAAACTGCCAATTCCATTATCGAAAGTAAAAGTAAGCATTTGCCATTCATCGATAAGAATAGTATTCTCACCTATATTACCTGGAGTTAAACGGGTTGCAACATCAGTTCCTACATAAACCGCCCCTTCATTTGTAGTATGATAAGCAAAACTTCCCCATCCGTCAGGTGTTCTCATCTGCTGGTTCCAATTTGTATGAGAAAGAGGATAATTCCACCATAATACAGTAAAGTCGTTAAGAGAATCAGGAAAAATTCCGGGAATATCAATATAGTCATCAATACCATCAAACCAGGCGGATTGTCCGTTGATAACATCTTCAATAAACGACACATCACCGATTATATTCCCATTATAATTGTTACCGCTCATATCATCAGCATTTCCTTCTAGGGGATAATAAGCAGCTAAACTTGTAATAATAGAACTTCCGTCCTCAAATTCAAGCTGTGTGATCCCTGATTCCCCGGAAGAATAAACAGCAGAGATTCCTGCGATATGAGCTTCAGAGCTTATTCCCCAAAAATCATAATAATCTTCTGTAGTGGTTGAAAAAGGTGTACCCATATCATCAAGAAAAATATTATAATATTGAAATTCTCTATTTGCGGAAACATTCTCCCAGGTAAAAAGATAATTAAGAACACTAAGGTTAGTTACAGCAGTTATAGATTCCTGCAATTCAACATTAAGAGCTATGTTTTCATTAATTTCGATATTTTCTTCTATGTATAGATCAAAACTATTCAGATCAACTGTTAAAGTATAAACTCCTTTCCAGACTTGTTCGAAGAAAACTTCACCTGTCTCAGGAACATAGGCAGAATAACAATATTGGCTATTCGAAGATTCCTGGTTAGTCAAAGTAACCAGTGCACCTGTTGGCTCATCACCGCAATTAGTTGTGATATATACATTTACGGTCGTAAACATATCTCTATACATTTCATTTGAAAATACTGCAGATGAAAGATTATCATTGGAGTAGACAGCTCTGACAGCATATTTATAAATACCTTGAGGTAAAAAAGGCCAGATCACGTCTAAAAATTCGTTTCCTGTTACATTAAATCCAATTTGAGACCATTGATCAACATCCAGTTCTGTACCCACCAGACCAATATAAATATTATAACCTGTTAATTCTCGATTTTCCATTTCAATATTTTGATTACTCTGATCTAGACTTGATAATAGATAATCTCTAAATGCTTCAGGAGTGTCCCAGGTTACGATAGCATTACCACTGACGTCTTCCCAGGCAACTACATTAGATGGAGCATAGGAAATCTCAGTTAAAGTAAAATCTACATTAACTTCCTCTCCATTTTCTACATCTATATTAGTATAAGACTCAGGTAAGAATCCTTCTTTGGTACAGGATATGATATAATTATTCGGATATACTTCTAAAGAATATTCTCCATCTATATTTGTAATTGTTTCATATATTCCTGCTGTTACAATAGCGTCTTCAACAGGTTGAGAATTTACTGCATCTATAACAGTTCCTGAAATAATTCCCATCCCTCCGATATTATTATAATCATACAATGAAAATGAACCGACTAAACGTTGAGGATTATTAAGTTTGATTTTATTATCAAAAAAAGCGTACCAATAAGACAATATGGGTTCGGATACATCAAACTCACAATAACCTTCTATTACACTTAAACCAGGATTGAATGCTTCAAAAGGAAAACCGTCAGCATAAGAAAAGAAATTCAGAAGATCAGTCATAAAGAAATTTACTTCCCCTTGTTCATCAATTCTATCATAAAAATCAGTATAATCAATATCATCAAAAACAATATTACCATGGATTATCTGATTATTAACAGAATATTCAACAACTAATTTATAATCGTCAACCTCATCATCCGGAACATCGATTTCTGTAAAATCAGTTACAGGCATTTCCCCTGAAGCAAAAAGAGCAAAGACATATTCTCCTCCATCCAGAGCGTTTTCAACAAGAAATTGATATCCAACTACATCGCCGATCGGAGAGGTCATTTGAGCATAATAATCTCTACCTTCTCCAACAATAAAAACATATTTCCCTTCGTTATCGGTATATCCAACATTATCCCCTTTTAAAGTGCCATTATACATAACACCAAGTACTATTCTGGCTCCATCAACAGGATCATCATTCGCATCTAATACGTATATCGTTATAGTAGCAGATCCTTCAGAATAGATATCAGTCACAGGAGTAATTACTCCATCACTTCTTATCTCAAATACAGAACCATAAGTTGTACCCCAGCCATTTTCATAGAGAAGAGGGTAATCAACAGTCCCTCCATCCCAATGAACCCAGCGTTCATCCCAGAATTCATTCCAGGTATGATCTCCGGAAACCGTCAGTATACTTGTACACGGGATCAATGCCAATCTTGCTATAGCTGATCTCATATCTGCATGTTCACCACATCTACCGATATGTTTTTTATATATTCTCACAGGTTGATGCGGTCTTTCAGCATCTGATGTAAAGGTAAGGGACTGACCAAGCCAGGTTGTAAGAGCTCCCATAGCTGTATCAATAGACAAATTCTGGCTATTCCACACTTTATCACAATTCTGCAAATAATATTTGAGTTTCGGATACCCTTCATCATTATAATTATAAAGATAATCTCTCCAGAATTCCCCTTCAGTAGGTCCAACAATATTATTCTGGTGGGTTGAATTACTTTCCATTATATCCGGATCAATGTAGGCAGGGATTTCATCGGTGTTCTTAGGATGAACAAGGTACATGTAATAAATATCTCTCGGTACTTCAACCTGTACCATTTCGCCTGCTTCATTTACTTTCCAGTATTTTGTTGTTGAATAATAATTTTCATCAGTGTAGGGAGTTCCATAATCCATTATTTCTACATAGGATAAATCAATATCATGTTCATATATCAACCATGCATTTTCAATAAACAATTGAGGATAGGCAAATTCGGAAGAAAGATAAACAGGAGAAGAATGAGCAATGGAATAAGCAATTTCATCTATATACGGATGTTCTGCATCGTTAATCACACCTGCCCAGGTTTGCTGGTTCGCTTCAGAGAGTTCGGAGAGTACATTTGCCAGATCAGTTCGCATCCAAGCCGGAGCTATTTCTAGAGCCTGTTGGGAAGCAGTTATCAGAGTACCATGATCAGAGACAATTTCCAATGTATAATCAATACAATTTAAACCTACTCCAAAGTATTTTCCTGCATGTACATAGGTATCAAAATTTATTGAGTCAACTAATGTCCATTGCCTTAGTCTTATATCAGAATCTTTAGTAACCGGTTCCTTTTTAATGAATTCGGGAAAATAATACTGCGCTCTTCCAGTTACTGAAGATTGTTCCGGTAAAATTTCTTTACTGGTTAATCCTCGAGGTTGTTCATCTGCCAATAATAATATTGTTAATGAAACAAAAAAAACGATAAATATTAATTTTTTCATGTTTGCTCCTTATTATTCTAAATTTTATAAATCAATTCCTTCTTGTTTATTCCTTTGGATTTTATAATTATTTGAGATTGGTTGATTATTTCACCTGCAATAATCCCCAAATAGCCAGATTCTGAAATAATATTTATTATTTTATCTGCTTCTTCAGGCGTAACTATCACAAGCATTCCATTACCCATATTCCAGATTTGATAAGCCTGTTCTTCAGAGATTTTACCTATATCCTGAAGTTCCAATACAAAATCCTCAGGTTCAAAAATATTATTTAGAATAGCTCCTGATCCAGTTGCTTTTAGTACACGACTGAGATTATCAGCGATGCCACCACCGGTAATATGTGCTATTCCTTTTAATTGGAAACCTTTAGATAGCAAGGAAGAAATAAGAGAGCAATAAATAAGAGATGTTGTCAGCAATACTTCTCCCCAGGTCTTTTCCTTATTATATTTTTTTTGATGCCATACATCACCGAAATTCTCCTGCATGATTTTGCGAACCAGGGAAAACCCGTTACTTCTGAATCCCTGGCTTTTCAATGAGATTATCACATCACCTGGTTTAATTTCCGATCCATCGATGGGTTTTCCCAGGGCATCCGGCAGGATGCCGATTGCTGTGGAGCACCAGTTGAAATGCATTTTATTACCATAGCCATAGATCCGATCTCCAAGTTCAGCAATTTCCCCACCTGTAACAGCAATGTTCGCAAATCCAGCGGCATCGTGAAGTCCATGCATTAATTGATCAATAATAGCATAATCAAGAAAATTTACATCAATAATATTGGAAATATTCGTAGGTTCAAAACCATTTGCAGCAAGGTCATCCGCAACCATTGCCACCAGGTCGTTTCCAAGAGTATCATAAATTCCGGTTCTTTCAGCAAGCTCTATCTTTGTTCCAATCCCATCTGAAGAAATTCCAATCCTCACGTCTTTGAAATAAAGAACATTAGAAAAAGTTCCATCAACTCCGATAGAAGGTTCTCCGAGTTTTCCTTTCCTATTTATAAACGTTCTCTTAGCCCAATCATAAGCTTTCTTTGAACATTTATTTCCAAGGTTTATATCCATTCCACTTTGTTTAATCTGTTTCATGAATTATATCCTTTTATCAGTTAGCAATTCCCATCGGGACGATGGGGTTACAATTTTTTTTACAATGTATCACCATTGTCCCACTGGTTATTCCCTGGTTACCAAGCCCCTGCTTGGTAACCTCTTCTCTTTTGTTGATAAGCTTAACTTATCAACATAATTGTGTTCACAAGTTTGATTTGTGATATGTATCCAAGCTGGGAGTAATATACATCACCCTTACAGGCTTGGATACAAGAGTATAATTCCCATCGGGACGATGGGGTTACAATTTTTTTTCACTTCCAAGTTATAAAAATTCATGTAATACATTCCTCTTCTCTTTCCCTCATCCCTTAATCCCTTCTCCCAAAAGGAGAAGGGAGATTCTACCTTCCTATCCTTTTAGGAGAAGACTGAAGGTGAGGTTAGAAAACACTCTATTTTTCAGAACTCCTATGTATAATCTGTTGATGAGAATTCCGGTGGTTCTTTGTTGTCCATACCCTGGAAAATATCATGCACTTTTCCTTCCCTGATAGAAAGAGCAGAAACCAGTTCAAGTTCTGCTTTCTGATGGAATTCCCTGATATTCTCAACTCCACAAGTAGCCATAGAGGATTTGATCTTAGCTATTGTTTCTTCCAGATTATCTCTTAATCTTCCGGCATATTCCACCAAACCTTCAACTCCCTCAACAAATTTACCCTGGTTATATCTTTGTGCCTTCCATTCCCGTGCCCGATCAGAACCTTCTCCCCAATAGGGTTTCATAACACGATTATTCACCACGATTTTTTCTGTTGGTGATTCTTCCATCCTGGCAAAATAACGACCCATCATAACATAATCCGCTCCCAGGGCAAGAGCTATAGTAACATCTTTAGTACTGGTAACTCCCCCATCTGCTATAATAGGTATATAAAAATCGGTTTCTTTAAAATATCTATCTCTTTCTTCAGCAATTTCTATGATAGAAGTTGCCAGACCACGACCTGTTCCTTTCTGTTCCTGTGTAATACAAATAGAACCACCTCCCATTCCTGCTTTAACTGCCTTTGCACCAGATTCAACTAAAAAACGGAATCCCTCCTTAGTGATAATATTTCCACCTATAACAGGTATTTCAGGATAATTCTTATTAATCCAATCCAGTGTATTTTTTTGATAGATTGTATAACCATCCGAAGAATCTATAGATAGAACATCAACTTCTGCTTCTATCAAAGCAGGAACTCTTTTTTCAAAATCATGTGTATTAATTGATGCAACTGCTAAAAGCCTTTTCTCTTCATCATGAACTTCAAGCGGATTACTTAATTGGTCCATAATATCTTTTCTAAAAACC
>JAUXFF010000025.1 GCA_030620155.1 Candidatus Cloacimonadota bacterium
CTGTTCCTGCTTTACAGGATTTTACGGGGTAAACGGATAGGACGGATTCTCGCGGATTTTTTTGCCACCCCAGTTAGTCAACGGGGCAGGCTGACTTACACAGACTATCACTGACTTCTATTATAATTGTATTCATATTTATGCTCGCGGATATTCACGGATTTCTTGTCTCGGCGTAATGTAATGAAGCCGGATTACTTTTGTGGTTGAATCCGGAAGAAACTTTGTAACAATAGGAAAACCGATTTTTGTAATTGGAATTTGGAATTTAGAATTTATTTGTAATTTGATATTTGGGTTTTGGAATTTATTTGTAATTTGGTATTTGGAATTTGTAATTTATCCGTCACAGCCGGACAAGTTTTGTAATTTGCCTGCCCCGTAAGGAACGCAGTGACTGTACGGAGGATATTTGGATTTTGTAATTTATCCGTCACAGCCGGACAAGTTTTGTAATTTGCCTGCCCCGTAAGGAACGCAGTGACTGTACGGAGGATATTTGTAATTTATAGAACACCCCGTTAAATACAGCTTCGCTGAATATTTCTACTGGGGTGAGTTCTTTCTTCCTACTTTTCTCTCTTTCCCTTTTATTAAAAGGGAATTTATAAGCCTTGGGCTTACTGCAAGGGATTCTGTTTCCCTGTCACGCCGTAGCAATATTCTTCTTGCTTTTCTTTGCGTAGGCGGATTGTCGCGGCGTAATGTAATGAAGCCGGATTACTTTTTTGGGGAACACGTAAGACACTTTGAAACGATAGGAGAATAGGTTTTTGTGATTGGAATTTGTAATTTGTAATTTATTTGTTATTTGTAATTTGATATTTGTAATTTATCCGTCACAGCCGGACAAGTTTTGTAATTTGCCTGCCCCGTAAGGAACGCAGTGACTGTACGGAGGATATTTGTGTATTGGAATTTATAGAACACAGATGACACCTCGTTAAATACAGCTTCGCTGTTCCTGCTTTACAGGATTTTACGGGGTGTCATCTGTCTAATTTATGTTCTATTCTTATTCGGGGAAATAACCTGCACCAACTACTAGTGTATCCTCTCCCACTTTAACTTTTTTCACATAAACCAACTTCATTGATGGTTCTGTCTCTCCAGGTTTGGACCACATGTAATCCATCCAGCAATCTTCTCTTGTTTTCAATATCTCCAGCTCATCGCGAACAAAATATTTGCCATTTACATCCTGAAGATCATAGATATTGGTTCCTTCGAGTTCAGGGGAAAAGGGATTTACCAGTTCAATACCCTTCATATCTTTTACAAAAACATAAGTATCTAAAAAGATAAATTCACTTGATCTTGATCTGAATTTTTCAAAAGCCGTCTCTCTATCTTTTGCTAAAAGTGCTGCTGCATTATTAACAGCCCTGACTATGAATTGTTTCTCCATTTTCAAATTATAAATTCCACTTGCTACCAGGCATTCTGTCCCATCTGGTGTAGTCACTTTTTTAAAATAAGTACTTTTCCAGGTGGGTAAATCTTCACCAGGTTTAGGCCATTCATAGAATACCCAGCCATCTCCAGTTTCACCTGAAACAGCTTCCACGAACATTTTACCGATTGGCTTTCCGCTGACATCTTTGAGGTTAAGCATGTTTTCACCTTCTCCGTCAAGATTCGGGGGATAAACATATCTATGTCCATCCAGTCCCCAGACAAAAATATATAAATCGTCATGGAACCATTTACCACCCCTTTTTCGAAATTCTGGATAACACTTCTCACCTTTTTCTTTGATTATTTCATAAGCACTGTTTACAAAACTCTTTAGTTGTTCAGCATTGTTAATGACTGGTTTTTCTTCTTTAGTTGTGCATGCTATGAAATATAATAGACCAAAGACTAATAAAATAAGTATAAAAATGTGAGTATTATTCCTTTTCATAACTCCTCCTTAGAAATTCGGTTTGTATGAAAGTTAAAATTGATTTCAGAATAAAGATGTCAAGTAAATTTAAGAGATAGAAGAAAGATTCAAATTATCGAATTTTTAATTCGCTTTTTAACTTAGTGCTCTATATTATACTTAAGTTCTCAATCAGTAGCCAATCGCTAAGGGTGATGTGTTCTAAAGTTCATGATTCTTCAATGAAACCATCAAATTTATCTTAATAAAACCATTTTTCTTATTTTATTTTCTCGGGGAGTTTTCAGCTGATAGAAATATGTCCCTGAAGCCACAGGAGACCCGAAATTATCGGTTCCGTCCCAAGTGACAGAGAGGGTGTGAGCGGGAGATGGTGTGACGATGGGAAGTTCTCTTACTTTTTCTCCTTTGATATTATAAATTATTATCCACCATGGCGGACAAGTCTCTACATCCTTTGCCTGTCCGGGCGAAGTTGAACGAAGCCCGACGTCCTCTGCGGTGAGGTTAAATGAGATCGTTGTGGACGGATTGAATGGATTGGGATAATTGTAGAAAACTGATTTATCTAAAATAATTTCATCAACTGAATTCAGCGGTAAGATTACAACTTGAACATAAGCAGTCTCATCTCCAACAGTAATAGTAATTGTGGCAACTCCCACGTCACCACTATCCCAGAAGGTTGATTCAGCAATTCCCTGATTATTTGTCATGTCATGATAAATGCAGTTTCCAATATCAGGATCAAAATACACATGTGCTCCCTCAACTGCTAAGCTGTCATCGTCTACAACCATAACTGTTATTTCCGAGTAGGTGATATTGTCATCAGCATAAATAGTATCAGGATCTGCATTTACCCATGCTATATGATTTGTACGGTTAAAATCTTCTGCAAAGGTTAAAGAACCTGATAATAATATGAGTGCTATGAGGAGATATTTATTCATTTTTTCTCCTTAAGATTGAATGAAAAATTACAAATGTATAGAATTTGATTATATCCGATATGAATTTAATCGGAATTAAGTTATTTTCTCTGCCATCATCCATCCATGGGCAGTAGCATAAATGATAGAGCGTGTCTCTCCGGAACAATCCCCGATGAAAAATATGTTTTTTACTTTTTGATTGGATAACCTGTTTGAATAAAATTTAATTTCAGGTGCATATACCAGGTTATCGTCATTTGCGATTCCCGGAACTACTTCGTTTAAATTTTCTAAAAAATCGATAATACTTTCAATTATTCTACGTGGGTAAGCCAGGTTGATATCTCCTAATATATAAGAATTTTTTTCTAATGTTGGCAAAACACGATATAAATTTTTTGTTCTTTTAGATTTTTTAAAATGCGCATAGGTTTGAAGGATCACTTTGTCTTTTCCTGCTAATATATTTGTAAGCTTGGCTATATGAGAGCCATATCCAACAGGATCATTGAAGGGTTGTGTTAACTGTACTGTAGTTAAAATAGCCAAGTTGGTGTTTTTACTTTTTTCCTTTAATTTGGAATGACCGTTCACAGTAATAAAATCACCATAATTTTCAGTAACTACATATCCCGAAGGATTATTACAAAAGGTCCTAACCATATAACCTGTTTTACTTTTGTACTTAATTTTAAATTCGTACATTTCCTGGTTTAGTTCTTCAACAATATGATCAGGGACCTCAAGACGAATTCCCAGATCAACTTTTGTATTATCCATAATTAGTTCAGGAAATTCATTAATAATATTTTTAACTAAGTTATGACCACTTCTGCCAACGGCTACTACAACCTTATCAAAAGGACCTGAGTTATCTATTAATATTTTATCAGCATCAAATTCGATTTTCGACACCGTATGACCAAAGTGGGAATGTATATTTTTTTTAGATTTAAAATTTTCATAGATATTATACAGGACTTCTTTCAATTGTTCCGTTCCAATATGGAAAAATTCGGAGACTATCGGTTGGAATCCCTTTTCATAAAAGTTTTTATAATATTCTTTATTCATGAAGGATTGTCCTGTCTCAAATTGTTTGTGTTTAGTCTGGTTTATATAGAAATCAACCAGTTTTTTCTGTAGATTTAAATCGACCTTAAGGTCTCCGCCCATTTCTTTTGAAACAAAGAGCTTTCCATCTGCCCTGATACCGGAAATACTGGAAGAATATATGTCTTTACTTTTTTCGAATATATGGATTTCATGATCAAGTTCTTTGACTCTTTCTATAAAACCAATAGCAGCCGCACCGAAACCTATAATTGCTATTTTCATTATTTCCCCTTTTTCATTTACATAATCAATTTATATTTCTTTTCTATAAAAAGCAATATATTTTTTAAATTTGTATATTCTACAAGATGATTTTGAAAACAGAATACTTAGTTAAGAATTATAAAAAAATAAGACAAAATGTAAAGGACTCCTGGATATCAAATCTTTTACGACATATATATATTTTTAACTTGTTCTTCGGTTAACTTCATTTCCTTAGCTATTTCTTCATCCTGCCAGCCTTGTTCCGAAAGTTTTGAGATCATTTTCTTTTTAAACTCATAACTTCCGAACCCTTCAGTTGTATGATGAAGTGATCTTTTTTGTTTTGTTTTAGGTCTCTTGATATTTAAAATTATCATAATTACAACTATTATCACCAGAATAATTATTAAAAAAGGAAGCGAGTTTTTAAGGTTAATGCGTTTGACTAATTTTTGTATATAAGACATTATTTCAGAAAAGGGAGTTTTTTGTTTAATTTCTTCATCAATTAATTCTTGAGAAGGTTTTTGTGTTATTTCAGAGGCTTCATCTTCTATTTCTTCTACTTTTATTTGTTCTATGAAAACATCTTGAGGAGCTTTTAATGATTCCGCAATTTTTAAATGTTTATTTGCTTTATTTAAAAAACCCACAGATTTATAGAAATTAGCATAGCTCAAATGTTCATCAATTGTTTTCGGTTCTAAAATATTAAAAATATCTAATATAAGTTTATAATTTTTTCCTTTTACCTCAAAACTTTCAAGATTGTATGTTCTGTCTTTAGCAGTTTGATTTGATATATTAAGTCTGATTATGATGGTAGTCTGGTTTTTCTTTCTTTGAATTTTAAGGGATTTTAAAACATTATTATTTCGTAAACGGATGTTCTTTATATTATCTTTTATCAAGCAATTTGAAACAAGAATCTGGATATCGGAAGGGTTTTTAATTATTGAATAATGAGGTTTTTTGTCAAAAACAAGGACTGTTCTATCAATTTCTTCATAATTTTGGTGATATAAGTTAATCAGCTTTATGCAGTGAAGCGGGAAGATAACAACAATAAAAAGTATTAAACAAAAAATCTTTTTCATTTTCCCAACCTCCAATTTACCTAATTAATTAAAACTTTTCTTCAACAAATTAGATATCGATTCTTTTGTCAATATTCGTTTAATATTGATTCATTTTTTTATTAATTTATTCAGATGTTTTTGGCTGATTTTTCTTTTAACCAGGTAAAAATTCTTTTGAATCTTTTTATTTTGGGGAGCAAGGGTTATTGCTTTTTCAAAATATTTATATGCTTCCAGATATTTTTTTGTTTTAAGCAAAATAGAGCCGATATTATTTAGAATGTTTACATCATCAGGAATAAATTGTTCTGCTTTTTTCAGGGAGACAAGGGCTTGATCGAGATTTTTGTTATTTATTTCATTAAAAGCCCGGTTAAATGATTCTTTGGCTAATACATGTTTTTCCCGTAATGTTACATCCTGGATAAGCATATGATATTTTTTATAAGTAGTGCTATCAGAATTCTTTTCTAATAAAGTTTGATAAATTTTCTCGGCTTCTTTCCATTTTTTCTGCATCAATAGACATTCTGCCAGAGCAAGACAATTAATTTCATTTTCAGGAAATTTCTCATATACTTTTAGCAAATAAACTTCAGCCTCTTTATATTTGAATAATGACATTAAAGATAAGGCAAGATTAAATATATTTTCGGTTGAATCGTTTAAAATCAAGGCGTTTTGAAAATAATGAAATGCTTTCCTTGTTTTTCCTTTTGACAGGAGAAATTGACCTTTTTTTTTATATCGTTTTTCTTTTAAGTTTAGAATAATACTTTTCATGGAAGCTGATATTAATCTTGAGTTTTAAGAAGATTCATATTAATATTTTATCTCATTTCAATTGCTTCTTTTGGACATACTGCAAAACATATTTCACATCCGATACATTTTTCAGGATCTATTTTATGTACTTTTTTAACTTCTCCACTGATAGCATCAACAGGACACTTTTTAGCACAGATTGTACAGCCGATACAATTTTCTTCGATAATGAACGCTATTTTACGCTTACCTGCCAGAGGGTCAATGATTGATTTGGTTGGGCATACTTCAGCACACAGTCCACAGCTTACACATTTATCATAATTTATAACAGCTAAATCATCCTGAAGCTCAATAGCTTCAACAGGACATTTTTTAACGCATAATCCACATCCTATACAAGCGGTTTTATTACCACACCTTTTCTTGGCTTCTGCTCCTTTGTCATGTGAAGTACATAAGATATGGACTTTTTTGCTGACAGGGACAAGTTCGATTAAATTCCTGGGGCAAGCTTTCACGCAGGCTCCACAGCCTGTACATTTCTCTTTGTCTATAATGCGCATTCCATTATCATCAAGGTGTATGGCATCAAAGTTACATGCTACGATACAATCATTTTGAAAAACACAACCATAATTACAAAGATTTGGCCCGTTAGTAACCAGAATAGCAGCTTTACAGGTAGCGATTCCCTGGTAATAATATCTTAAGAAAGTATTATTTTTTCCACCACTTCGGCAATGGATTACAGCTATATTTCTTTCTTTCATAGAAGCTTTTATTCCCATTATTTCAGAGATGTGTTTTATGGTATCTTCTCCACCAGGAGCGCATTTATTAATTTCTTCTCCTTTTCCTGCAATTGCTTCAGCATAAGCGAAGCAACCGGGGTAACCACAAGCTCCGCAATTTACACCTGGAAGCCCTTTACTTATTTTTTCTATTTTAGGATCAACATCCACATGAAATTTTTTGGAAGCCAATGCCAATCCTAATCCATAGATTAATCCCAAAGCTCCAAGAGTAGCTACTGCGAATAAAATTATAGACATTGAAATCTCCTTAAATTTTTAAACCGGAAAAACCTAAAAAAGCCAAAGCCATACATCCTGCAACTACCATGGCAATCGGCATCCCTTTCATGCTTTTAGGAACATCAGCTTTATCTAATCTTTCTCGAATTCCTGCCATTAAAAGTAGAACCAGTGTAAAACCCAATCCGGCAAAAAATCCATTTAAGACTGATTCAATAAAGTTGAATTCTTCATTTATGTTTAATATTGCAACTCCCAGAACCGCACAATTTGTAGTAATTAACGGCAAGAATACACCTAAAGCTTTATAGAGAGCAGGAGCGGTTTTCTGGATGATCATTTCTACAAGCTGCACCAGGGATGCAATTGTAAGAATAAATGCAATGGTTTGAAGATATTTAAGGTCGAGAGGAATCAATAAATATGTTTGAATAAGCCAGGTAAAAGTAGAAGCCATTGTCATTACAAATATTACTGCCATTCCCATTCCTAACGCTGAATCAAGTTTTTTAGAAACTCCAATATAAGGGCAGAGTCCCAAAAAACGGGAAAGAACAAAATTCTGAACGAAAATAGCTGTTACAGCTAATGTAAATATTTTTCCCACAAATTCCATCTATTTCTCCTATTTGGTTTTTTTCATATTCATTAGTCCCATTAATACACCCATTACCAGGAAGGCGCCGGGAGCAAGTATAGCGACTATTACAGGTTTGTAACTTACAGGAAGAACATTATGTCCGAGGAATTGTCCGACTCCCAGTATTTCTCTGATTCCTCCGATAACTATGAGGGCCAGAGTAAATCCAAGTCCCATTCCAAGACCATCTACTATTGATCTAATAACAGTATTTTTATTTGCAAATGCTTCTGCCCTACCTAAAATTATGCAGTTAACCACGATTAAAGGGATGAAAAGACCTAAATTTTTATGAATTGCCGGGAAGTAAGCATTCATAACCATATCAACAATCGTCACGAAAGAAGCAATTACTACAATATATGACGGAATACGTATTTTATCGGGAATGATTTTTTTTATCAGAGATATAAAAATGTTGGAAAAAAGTAAAACAAAGGTTGCAGCAAGTCCCATCCCTATAGCATTTTCAACCGAGGTTGTTACAGCGAGAGTAGGGCAGAGTCCAAGTGCCATCACAAAAACAGGATTTTCTTTTATAAATCCTTTGGTAAATTCCTGTGTCAATTTCATTCTGTGACCTCCTCTTCTGTCAAAATTATATTCTTGAGTTCATTTAATCCTTCTTTTATGGAATTTGCTATAGTTCTGGTCGTAATCGTAGCTCCGGTTAAGCTGATTATATCACCACCATCTTTATCAACTTTTAGTTCATTTTCTGTTTTATCAGCAAATTCAGCCTGAAATTCCGGTTTGATACAATTTGCGCCTAATCCTGGAGTTTCTGACTGGGAAATTATCTTAACATTATTAATTGATAGATCCGGCTTTAATCCAACCATTGTCTTAACATTGCTGCTGTAACCATATTTACATGCAATAAAAGTATAACCAACGATATTTCCAGAATCATCTTTTGCTGTATAAACAGTTTCTTTATTAAATACTGTGAGGCTGTCGAAGGTTACAGCTTCAGGTAACACGTCCATACGGGCTTCTTCTTTTTCCCTTCTTTCGTTTTCTTCGATTAGTGGTTTGGTAATGCTATTGATATAAGCTAGAATGCCGCTGGCTACAACTGATATTATCAATAAAATCAGTCCTAATTTTAAAAAATATTTCATTTTTTACACCTCCCCAAAGATTTTGGGTACTGTGAATTTATCAATAAGAGGGACAGCGATATTCATTAATAATATTGAATAAGAAACACCCTCAGGATAACCACCTACAAGGCGAATGACAACCGTTATTATGCCACATCCTATTCCGAATATTATTCTTCCCTGTTTAGTTACTGGTGATGTTACCAGATCTGTAGCCATAAAGAAAGCTCCCAGGATAAGACCACCTGCAAAAATATGGAAAACCGGAAGTAATATGGAAGCTGAAAATAAACCATTAATCCCACCGAAAATAAAAATGAGGACAAACACCGTTCCAATATAGCTTACAGGAATTCTCCATTCAATAATATGTTTATACGCCAGGTAAGCTGCGCCCAATAATAAAAGTCCGGCTGAAACTTCTCCCAGACAACCCCCGATATTTCCCCAGAACAGCTCTCTGATGGTGTCCATATCAGCTAATTTATTCATAACAGTTTCAGCCATGTCTCTGCTTATCTGAGTAGTATCTCTTAATGCTTTTGCAGCTCCTAAAGGCGTTGCGGATGTAATTACTGCAGGGATGTTTGAGGGTAATTCTTTTAATCCGTTTATGGAACTTTCAAGAATATGTTTTATGGGTGTGGTGGCTTTCCAGTTAGCTGTCATTAATGTAGGCCAGGATGCAACCAGAAAAGCTCTACCCAGCAGAGCAGGATTCATTGGATTATGACCTAATCCGCCGAATATTTGCTTTCCAATGGAAATAGCAAAAACTGACCCGACTACCGGGATCCACCAGGGTGCGGCAGAACTGATGTTAAAAGCTATAAGAATTCCGGTCACAACTGCACTTCCATCTGTTACAGTAACAGGAATTCTTCTCAATTTTTGAATAATAGCTTCAGTTATAACAGCTGCTGCAACACCATATACGGTTAAAAAAAGTGACCTTATTCCAAAGAAAAAAATAGCTGCTAACAAAGCAGGAGTAAGAGCCAGTACAACCTGCCACATCACTGATTGGACAGATATTTTCTGTTTGATGTGGGGTGCTGCAGAAACAGCATAAATTTCCGTCATAAATCCTCCAAATATTTAACAGAATCTGGAATTCAGTTTTTTTCCTGATTCTGATTCTTCTTTTCCATAACTTTTATTTTACCAATATCTATCCATTGAATTAATTTAATGTGAGAGGGACAAACATAAACGCAGCTCCCGCATTTCATGCAATCCAGAACTCCATATTTCTCTGCCATGTCCCAGTCATTATAACGAACATTATGGGCAATGAGACTTGGGACAAGGTTCATGGGACAGATATCCACGCATCTACCGCACCGCAGGCAGGTGCTTTCCACGTCTTTATGTGCTTCTTTTTTATCGAGGAGCAAAAGCCCGGAACTTACCTTTGCAATTGGTGTATCCAAGGTAGATAATGCAAATCCCATCATAGGTCCACCGGAAATTACCTTCCCGATTTTTTCTGTAGTCCCACCACAATATTCTAAAAGGTCCAAACACAATGTTCCTATTCTTGCTTTAAGATTTTTAGGATTCCTGACAATTTTTCCTGTAACGGTTATAATTCTATCAATAAGTGGTTTATTGTATCTTACTGCTTCATAAACTGCAATAGAAGTCCCAACATTCTGGACGATTACTCCAATATCCATGGGAAGACCACCTTTGTTAGGAACTTTTCTTTTTGTGGCAGCATATATAAGTTGTTTTTCAGCTCCCTGTGGATATTTCAGTTTCAGTCCGATTACACTTATCGACTTTTCATTTTTTGTAAGCTCGATCATCTTTTTTAAAGCATCAGGTTTGTTTGCTTCGATACCGATTATACTTTTTTTTGCACCGACAATTTTCATTAATATTTTTAACCCATTGATAATATCTTCTGGTTGTTCAAGCATTACGCGATAATCTGCAGTAAGATATGGTTCACATTCAACACCATTCAAAATTATCGTATCTATCGGTTTTTCTTTAGGAGGGGAAAGTTTAACATGAGTTGGGAATCCTGCACCACCCATGCCACAGATGCCGGCATCAGAGATTCTTTTTTTCATTTTTTCAACTGACATTGAAAGGTATTTCTTTTTATTTTCCAGCTCTATCCATTTATCTTGTCCGTCACCTGTGATCTCAATTCCCATTTGTATTGTTCCGGTTGTGTGAGGAAATCTCGCGATCTTTGTTATTTTTCCTGAAATTGAAGCATGCATGGGAATAGATACAAAACCTTGAGCTTCAGCAATTTTTTGACCGGTTAGAACATTATCTCCGATTTTGACGATTGGTTTAGCCGGGGAGCCGATATGTTGTGAAAGAGAGATTATAACTTTTGAGGGTAAAGGTATTTCTTCTATTGCGTAATTTTTGGAATATTCTTTAGAGTCAGGAGGATGTACTCCCCCCGGGAAAGTTTTTAAACCCATATTTTCTTCCTTCCTTAAAGAGAATTTTTATGAAATATTTTTGAATATAAACCACAATTCTGATGAGATTATTTCAATCAAGTATTTTTTTTTAATCGATTTGATTGTAGTATTTCAGGCAGATAAAGATAGACAAAAAAGATCAAAAAATAAGAACTTGCCCTTATTATTGAAAGAACAGGGTAGAAATGAAATTAGATAGATTAGAAAAACAGACATTCTTTCTTTTGCTTTTAGGAGCATTTTTTAATGGTTTTGTCATAAGTTCATTTCTCATGTATGATGTAATTGCGAAAAAGGCTTTACATGCATTGGATTGGCAGATAACAATTCTGGTAATGCTCTGGCCTGTATCAAATTTATTTTCCATCTGGTGGGGAAAAGTTTTAGAACATTCCAGAAGTTTATCTAAATTTTTTGTTCTTACCGCAATTATAGGAAGATTACCTTTAGTCTTGATGTTATTTGTTACAAATTTTTTTCAGTATTTAATATTATTACTTCTATTATTTTCATTTAATGCCCTGGTAAGTCCTGCTCAAAATACCATTTATCAAATTAATTTCAAACCTAAAAACAGGGGTGAAGTCTTTGGATATGTTGCCAGCCTGGTTACTGTTACTATTTTATGCTTCAATTTCTTAGGAGGGAAATTATTAGATATAAATGAGAATTTGTTTAGGCATTTCTATGTAATTGTAGGAATATTTGGCTGTTACAGCGCCTTAATAATGGCTACCATAAAAGTTAAGAAAAAGAGGTATTTTGAAGTAAAAGAAACTATTGTATTAAAGAAACTTCTTTGGAAACCTGTAGTACGCACAATTGAAGTAATGAAAAAAAATAAAAATTTTGCGATCTTCGAAAGAAATTTTTTTATTTACGGAGTCGGGTTTATGGTTCTTTTGCCTGCTATTCCGAAGTATTTGGTGGAAATTCTGCAAATGGATTATACCCAAAATTTCCTTGCCAAAGGTATTATTTCTCAGATAGGAATTTTATTTCTGGCTCCCCTGGCAGGAAAAATTTTCGATAGACAACATCCGGCACTCTTTACTTTTATGGCTTTTGGGTTGCTCGGTTTATACCCTGGGATACTCCTGATTTCCAGTTTCTTCATTAATTCAGGATTTGTGAATTATATTGTATACTTTGCATTTTTGGTTTTTGGAATTGTTATGTCAGCAATATTTATTTCCTGGAGTATAAGCTCAATATATTTTGCAGGAGATGAAGATGTTTCCATGTATCAAAGTGTTCATGTGACTTTAACAGGGTTACGAGGATTATTCGCACCATTCCTCGGTTACCTGATATTAAAAACCCTGGGAGTTCAGGCAGTCTTTGTTTGTGCAATATTATTGTTCTGTACAGCTTCTTTTTTAAGTTATAGACAGTATATTTCAAAAAAAAATTGATAAAAATAACGTGAAAATATAAATTTTCCTGAGTATGTTTTTTAGGGAGGAGGATAAATTGAGAAGAGGATTTTTGATAATAATACTTCTTTTTTTATTAGTGAATTTGTATACTTCCGTAAAAGTTGAGTATAATTCACAATTGAGTTCTGAGATAATAAACACTGAGTATATTAATGGGATTGAATATTTTAATGTTTTTGAACTGAATAAAGCGTTAAAAGCGCAAATTAAAGAAGACATAATCGATCAGAGATTAAAAGTAAATATCTACGGGGAACAGATTATTTTCCTTCTTGAGTCTTCGTATTTATCTTTTGGAACAGATATATATAATACTAAATTTTCTTTAATTTCAAAGGGAGATAAACACTTTCTACCCGTAATTTTTTTAAAGGAAATCCTTCCTTTACTATATCCTGAAAAAATTGAATTTTCAAATAATAAGATAATTGCTGATACTCCTGTTGATAAATCTATTCGAACAATTGTACTTGATCCGGGTCATGGGGGAAAAGATCCGGGCGCGATAGGTTATTCAAAAAATAATTATGAAAAGGATATTGTTCTTAAAATAGCCAAAACATTAAAAAAAGATCTTGAGAAAAATCTTGATGTAGATGTATTTTTAACACGAGAGAGTGATGAATTCATATCTCTCCAGCAACGTACTCTTTTTGCAAATCAGTGTGGAGCGGATTTATTTATTTCCATTCATATTAATGCGCATCCTAATAAAAAAGCTCATGGAGTAGAGGTTTATTATCTCTCAACAGCAAAAACAGATGATGCTCGCGCTGTGGAAGCCCTGGAAAATTCAGTGGTTTATGATTATGAAGGAGGCGAGAAGGCAGTTAAGGAGTATGACGACCTTGCTTTTATCCTGGCGGATATGGCTCAAAGTGAGCATCTGGAAGAAAGTTATCAACAGGCTCTAAAAATCCAACATAGTTTAGTTAAACATACGAAAGCCAGAGACAGAGGTGTAAAACAGGCTAATTTCTATGTACTTCGCGGTGCATTCATGCCTGCTGTTTTACTCGAGTTAGGTTATATTACCAATAAAGAAGAGGAAAAAAAACTTATAAAGTTTTCTTATCAGGATAAATTAACTAAAGCGATTTTTGAAGGGATCAAAGATTTTAAATATAAATTTGACCAGATGCAGTAACTCGCAATATTAGCTTAGTAATTAATATAAAAAACTAATTACAAATAACAAATAAAGAACATATTTTTTTGAAGCAATTATTTTTTTAGAATATAAAAATATCGATAAGGATTTGTAAAAAAATATTTGACAGCAATTTCATTCTTTTGCGAATTGTATTATCCAGTAACGAATCAAACGAAAAGAATAAAAAATAAGATTTGCTTCTAGATGATTGAATTTCTTAAAAGGAAGAGAGTGTTTCGATATAGTTTAGGTAGACACCTTAGCATAAAATCTCCACAGCACTCTTCCCGGGGGCATAAATAGATTTCACCATTGGGATGTCAAAATATTTTAGAAATAGTTAGACGCTCTCTTCCTTCAATTTATTTTGAAGGAGGAAGATATGTTGTTCATTATATGTAAGAATAAGTTTGTGTAGATCACCTTGATCCTGAAAAACGAAAAACAAAAAAAAGGAGAAATAAAAGATGAAAAAGATTTTATTTTTAATTGTTTTGGTGTTTTGTTCGTGTTTTTTATTAGCTGAAATTATATATGTTCCAGACGATTATTCTACTATTCAAGAAGCAATTGTCGCTTCATCAGCTGGTGATGAAATAATTGTGCGAGATGATAATGAACCATATGTAGAGGATTTAATGATAGGAGTTGGAAAGTATATAACTTTACGAAGTGAATACAATAATCCAGCAGGATGTACAATAATGCCCCTTTCTGATCCTAATGCAGTGTTAGTAGTAAACGCTCATGAAGATGGTACAGTAACAATTAAAGGCTTTACATTTGCCTATAATGGAACTAGCCAAAATACAAACGGATTATATATTGGCTATTTAGTAAATATTAGCGATTGTTTAATTAGGGATATGGGAGCAAGTGGTATTCACATTGGATCCTGTGAGTACAACGACATAAATGTTACTAATTGCACAATTGTATCAAATTCAAATTATGGTATATATTGTTCACAGTTAGCAGGAGATCAGCTTACAGTTTTAAACACAATTGTTTATGACAACTATTCTGGACAAATACAATGGGATAATAATTCAGTTTCTTATAGCTGTATTCAAGGTGGATATACAGGTACTGGCAACATTGATGAAGACCCATTATTTGAAGACCCTGAAAATGGAAACTATTCACTACAATGGAATGAGCAACATATTAGCCCATGTATTGATTCGGGCGATCCGACAATTATCGACCCTGATGAAACACCTTCAGATATGGGTGCATATAGAGCAGTATATCACGACTTTCACCTGACAACTGCACAACTTAACCGTTACCGTTATCGCTCCTTCCCTGTAATAGATAGAGAGTATGTGCAGCATGGATTTGAAACTACTTATATCTGTGAACCTGTAGAAGAACAAACCCAATACTTTAAAATTTTTTATATTGATGGTAGATTTCAAGAATGGGATGGGGAAGATTGGAATAGTAATGAACCTCTTGTTACTCTTGATTCAGTCGAAGGTTATAAACTCAAGACAATCAGTGATGTGGAGATTCCCACTTCAGGACGAACATTACCGGAAAATACACGTGTCTATCTTGATGAAGGAAATAACTGGGTTGGCTATTTCATAAGGGAATCTATGGGCATAAGCGAAGCATTTGCAGAAATATTGGATCATATAACAGCCATTTACAGCGAAGACTGGGCATGGGATTCTAGCCACATACCCCATCCACGCAACACATTAATATATGGAAAGATGTATATTGTACGCGTGGATGAAGCGTGCGATTTCGTATATGGAGAAGGAAATCCTGTTCCTAACAAAGAACGGGAAATGACAGAAGGATTCTATTATGTAGAAACTCCTGAATATTCCCCTATTAATATCGAAAGCCTGGATGATCCTACTGTTCTGGAAGTAGGTGTATTCCTCGATGAAGAATGCATAGGAGCAACCCAGGTAGAAGAATTCCCTCTTCAAATTTTAGCATTCCCACCTGAAGGCAGTAGTGGTTCTGGAGAGGTCACCTTTGAATTCTATTGTGGATTAAGAAGTTACAAACCTGCACATGATTACAAAGTTCTGAATAAAGAGACAGGTCAATATGTTAATTCAAAGATAGAACTTCGTCCCTATGAATTCACAACCATCTGTTTTGGTAATCCTCCAACTCCTGTAAAGTTTACACTTTCAGGAAATTATCCTAATCCCTTCAACCCTAGTACTACAATCAATTACTCTATTCCGTTAGACAGTAATATTGAACTAATTATCTATAATATCAAAGGTCAGAAAGTGAAAACTCTTGTTAAAGGAACACAACCAACAGGTGTTTACACTGTGACCTGGAATGGAAAAGATGAAAGCAGCAAAGACGTTACATCAGGGATTTATTTCTACAAATTAAGAACACAGCAAAATGAACTCACCAGGAAGATGCTGCTTTTGAAATAGCTTAATCTTAATATTTATCCCCATAATTCCCTTCCTCTTTTGCAAAGGGGAAGGGTTGGGGATGGGGTTTGAAAAAGGAAACATTATGAAACCTAAGTTACTATTTTTATTCGTGTTAATTTGTGTTAGTTCATGGCTACATTCAACCACCTGGATAATAGACCAATCCGGAGGTGGCGACTTCTACACCATCCAGGAAGGCATCGATGCATCCTCAAATTCCGATACAATTTTCGTTTATCCCGGAACATATTTCGAGAATATAGATTTTATCGGAAAAGATATTACAGTTGCCAGCCTTCTTCTTACCACCGGAAATGAAAGCTACATTGATAGCACCATCATTGATGGCAATCAAAATGGAAGTGTTGTTACTTTTGAAAACGATGAAACGAATAATGCTGTTCTGATGGGATTTACCATTCAACATGGTTCGGGTAATCAAACATCAGTGTATAACAATTGGGGAGGAGGTATCTTTATTAATTTTTCCTCTCCATCATTAAAATATCTAATGATAAAGAACAATAGTGCTAAATCTGGTGGTGGTATTTCTTTTTCTTCAACAGATGCTTATCTTGAAGCAGTCACATTAAAAGAGAATCATGCATATCGAAGTGGAGGTGGAATATTGATATTCCGATTGGCTCCAGATCCTTTATATTCAAATATAACTTTTAGTGAACCAAACAAATGTAATATTTATAATAATTCAGCAGGAAGGTGTTCGGAAATTTATATTGCTGAAAATCATACACTGGTAATTAATATTATTGTTGATACATTAACCGTACTGGAACCGGATTTGAATTTTGTTTCCCAGTTTCCTAATATTGATCTGGATATTGAACATTATTGGTTGCAACAGGTAGAACACGATCTTTATGTTAGTCCGGATGGAGATGACAACAATAGCGGACTTACTGCAGATGAACCACTAAAAACCATTCAATGGGCTTTAACAAAAATAAAAGCAGATAGTTTGAATCCACGGAATATTTACCTAGCAGAAGGTATATATTCTCCTGAATCTAATGATGAGAAGTTTGCCCTAAATATACGTTCTTATGTTAATATCATTGGAGAAGGAATAGATGAAACAATACTGGAACAACCTGAAGGTAAAGCAGCATTTATATACGGTTGGTATGACGATTCCATTAAATTATCATTATTTACTGTAAGAGATAGAATTGGAAATTACATAATAATTGCTCCAATAAATTTATCGTTTTCAAGTTCTGAATTATCAAATCTTCTGATTCAAAACTGTTCATGTGAGAATGCATCAGCAATTGGTAGTACTGGCGATATTACTATAACAGATGTAAAAATCTATAATAATAATGGAATGAGTGCTGTGATGTGTGGAAGTTATTCTTATCAAGAAATAACTGCTAAACTTAACAATGTTATATTTATTGGTAACGATCAATATGAACCATCATGTGGAGGAGGTGCGCTCTCTATTTCCAGACGCAAATATGTTAGTTTAAAAAATTGTCTTTTTGCTAAAAACAATGCTTATGATAATATGTGGCCACAAGCTAATATATATCTGCTTGAAAATGATACTCTGGATTTTTTTAATAATATAGTGTGCAATAATACCAGTAATGGAGGAGCAATTGCTTTTGGAAAAGGTGGAACAATTAATATAAAAAACAACATAATTTATGGTAATACTCAATATCAATTTCAAACACATCGTGGTGATGCACCTACTTATGTAAACGTATCTCACAGTCTTATCCAGGGTGGAACAGATCCTTCGATATTACATTTGGCAGGTCCGGAACCTTATGGTGTGGAATTTATCTGGGGAGAAGGAATCATGGATTCTATTCCACAATTTCTGGGGGGAGATGAATATGATCCGCTTTATTACCAGTTAACAGAACTTTCCCCCTGCGTAGATACCGGAACACCAGATACAACAGGTTTATTCCTACCTCCCTGGGATCTTCTGCATAACTATCGAGTCTGGGATGGCGATGGAGATGGAGTTGCAATCATCGATATGGGTTGTTATGAGTTCGGAGCAGAGCCGTATGTGCAAGCTTCCCAATACCAAATACCCAACACCCAGTACCAGTTAACGAATTACCCCAATCCTTTCAACCCAAAAACAATGATAAGTTATTCTTTAACCACGGAGAACACAGAAAGCACGGAGAGTATTTTGATAGAAATTTATAATGTGAAAGGACAGAAAGTGAAAACCCTGATGGATTGCTATACTTCTCCTGGAGATTTTGAGCTTATCTGGGATGGGAAAGACAAGAACAAACAATCAGTTAGTTCCGGGGTATATTTTTATAGATTAATACTGAATGATAAAGTAGTTGCAAGCATGAAGTGTTTGTTGCTTAAATAGTTTTAAAGTAAAATCAAGAAATCTATTTATATTTTATCTCTTAACCTTTAAAATAGTCACCATTTTTTATTGTCACCCTGAGTTTACCTGCTTGGGTGGAGTGCAACGAAGTCCATATGTTGGTTCGCTCGTCCGTCAGGCGCCGGATGTTCCATCCCGAGGGAACCATTTGTTTTCCTCCGCATCGTCCCGATGCGGATATTATTTGAATTTCGAGACCGGGGTAATCCCTGATATAAATATGGTTCAATCAGGATGATTGAACCAACTATAGGGAACTACTATCTATCCAGATCGGATTTGTGATAACTCTTCCCATTTTTCTGGTTCTAAGTTCCATTCGTATATAACCCTTTTCCGGTAGAGTTACTTCTATGTCATTTTTTACATTTTTGATTCTCTTTTCTTTCCGGAAAGAATAATCGCCAATAAAAAGAGAGATTCTATTGATTTCACCAAATTCCTGAATAGTTTTTGCCTGATAATGTAAAGCTCCTTTCGTAATTTCTGTATTGAAACCAATATGATATTTTTTTGAACCGGATTCCAAATAAAAATCCAGGAAAGGTCCATTACTGACAATGATCTCACCCGACTTTAATCCTGAGATAGGTTCATTTCTTTCAAAGTGAA